>CAYOIS010000014.1:0-19327 GCA_964404055.1 uncultured Anaerolineae bacterium
GGCTTGGCCTGGCTGGGCATTTATTAGAGCGTTGATAAGCCCTGGGCAAGTGCTAGATCACGTTGACAAAATAAACGGGAGCTATTATAATATAATATAGTAGAACCGGTTGCACTATGAGGAGGTGCGATGAAGCGCCTGCAGGGCAAAAATGCCATAGTTACTGGTTCTTCCCGAGGCATTGGGCGAGCTATAGCTATTAGATTAGCCCAGGAAGGGGCTAATGTAGTAGTAAATTATGCCTCAAATGCCCAAGCTGCTCATGAGGTAGCGGATATCATCCGGCAACAGGGAGTGCGAGCGCTTGTCTATAAAGCGGATGTTTCTAAGGCACAAGAAGTTCAAGCGATGGTAAAAGCGGCCTTGGATGAGTTCGAGGCTATACACATATTGGTTAATAACGCGGGTATATGCCCTTTTGAAGATTTTTTAAATATTTCTGAAGAACTCTGGGACAGAGTGCTCGCAGTGAACCTAAAAGGATGTTTTCTTTGTTCCCAAGCCGTGGCCAAGAGCATGATTGAGCGAGGCGTAAAAGGGAGGATAATTAACATTAGCTCTATATCCTCTCTGGTAGGAGGCAGTAGACAAGCCCATTATTGCGCCAGCAAAGCAGGTATAAATTTGCTTACGATGTCCATGGCTATCGCTTTAGGTCCTTATGGTATAACTTGTAACGCCGTGCTTCCTGGTACTATTGAAACCGATGTCAATAAGGAAGACTTAAGTGATCCTGAAAAAAGGGCTTATATGATAAGACGTACACCCCTAGGCCGCCTTGGTGTCCCCGAAGATGTTCCGGGCGCTGTCGTTTTCTTGGCCTCCGATGATGCAGATTATATAACCGGCTCTTTATTAGTCGTGGATGGGGGGATGCTAATAAATCTCCAATAAAGTGCTTTAGGAGAAAAGGTTATGTCAGAATTTATCTTGGAGCTTAAGGGCATTAAAAAGCATTTCCCGGGCGTGCAAGCTCTTGACGGTGTTAATTTCAATGTTAAACCTGGCGAAATACATGCTTTAGTTGGAGAAAATGGAGCGGGCAAGAGTACACTTGTAAAGATTATATCTGGAATCTTTCGCCCTGACGCCGGCGAAATCTTCTACAAGGGGAAAAAGATAACCATTCAAGACCCCCATCATGCTCAAGGGTTAGGTATAGCCGCAATTTACCAAGAGCCCAGCCTGTACCCTGATCTGAGCGTTTTAGAGAATATCTTCATGGGGCGCCAGCCCACTAAAGGTCTTTTTGGCTTTATTGACTGGAAAACCATGCGAGCTGAGGCTGAAGGGGTTTTCCGTTCAATAGGTGTAGAAATTGATTTGGATGCTCCAGCTGGTTCTCTTAGTATAGCTAATCAGCAACTGGTCCAAATAGCTAAAGCCTTTTCTCAAAAGGCTCAGATCCTTATAATGGACGAACCTACTTCTCCTCTTTCACAAAGGGAGACCGAGGCTCTTTTTAACATTATGTGCAAGCTGCGTGACCAAGGTATCGCCATCATTTATATAACCCATCGCTTAGAAGAAGTTTTCACTTTGGCTGATCGGGTGACTGTGCTGCGAGATGGCAAATATATGGGCACCTACCTAATTAACGAGCTTTCTTATCAATTCCTCATTAGCTTAATGGTGGGCCGCACCTTAAGCCAACTCTTTCCCCAGGAGAGGGTGGAAATAGGTGCTCCTATTCTGCGTGTGCGTGGGCTAACTAGGAAAGGACGCTTCTATAATATAAACTTTGAGCTTCGTCGTGGTGAGATACTGGGGTTGGCAGGCTTAGTAGGTGCTGGACGTTCAGAGGTTGCTCGAGCTATTTTTGGCATTGATCCCGCTGACGAGGGTGAGATAGAAGTGGATGGTAGAAGTATGAAGATTAAGAACCCATGGGAGGCGTTGGCTGCTGGCATTGCTTACTTGCCAGAAGACCGGCACCGGGAGGGGATTATCGGCCCGCTAAAGGTTAGGGAAAACATTTCCTTGGCTATCTTAGATAAGTTGTGCAAAGCAAGTATTATCTCCTTTCAAAAAGAAAGAGCATTGGCAGAGGAGTATGTTGAAAAACTCGACATCCGCACACCCAGCGTAGAGCAATTGGTAATGAACCTTTCCGGAGGCAACCAGCAGAAAGTAATTATAGCCAGATGGTTGGCCAGTAAGCCTCGCATCTTTATAATGGACGAGCCCACCAGGGGGATCGATGTGGCAACTAAACCGGAGATCCACCGCCTGATGAAGCAGTTTGCTAAGGAAGGGATGGGCATCTTAATGATTTCATCGGAGTTGCCGGAGATCCTAGGAATGTCAGACCGCATTTTAGTTATGCGAGAAGGATGCATTGTGGGTGAGCTTTCTCGTGAAGAAGCTACTCAGGAACGAATTATGAGCTTGGCAAGTGGTTTGGCTTAATAGTCTTTAAGGAGGCAGAATGCGCATCAAGTTCGGGCGCGAATTGATACTTGCATGTTCTATAATTCTCTTAATATCCCTCCTTTCTGTAAAAACTTCTTTCCTTTTCATCCGGGATGCCTCCGGCGCCTTCAAGTTTAACTTTGAGCCGATAAGGTCTCTACTTGATACCTATGCTTATACCATCATAGCTGCCGTGGGGATGACCCTGGTTATCATTGCCGGACAAATTGACCTTTCAGTAGGCTCGACGTTGGCAGTTTGCTCCTTGGTAGCGGGATATGCTGCCTTAGCTGGTATGCCCATCCCTTTGGTGGCCCTTTTAGCTATCCTCGTGGGCGTGGTTATAGGTTGTGTAAACGGTATAATAGTCGCTTGGGGACGGATCCATTCCATTATTGTGACGCTGGGAACTATGAACTTGCTGCGAGGGCTTATCCTGCTGGTTACTAAGCAGGAGTGGCTTTATCCACCAGATTCTTTCAAATACTTGGGGCGAGTAGCTTTCTTGGGCTTCCCTTTGCCAGTTTGGATGGCAGTAGTTACCATCCTCATCGCTATTTCCCTTGTAAAGAACACTCGCACCGGACGGGAAATTTACGCTGTGGGAAGCAATTCTAATGCGGCAGCTATATCTGGCATCAATGTGCCCTTTATAAAATTCATGACACTGGCCTTGAACGGGCTATTGATAGGTATAGCCAGTTTGGCCCATGCTCCGCGCTTTACGGCCATCCAAAATAATATCGGCAAAGGTTTTGAGTTAATGGTAATAACCTGTGTGGTAATAGGAGGGACGAGTATATTTGGTGGTAGTGGAAGCATTTGGGGCTCAGTAGCGGGGGTCATCTTTATTGGAGTGGTGCGTACTGCGATGGTATTCCTCAGGATTCCTGCTATCTGGGAACAGGCAGTATACGGTGCATTCCTCCTTATAGCAGTAGCTATTGATGCTATACGGGCTCAACGTAGAGTTATATTAGGAGTATGAGTCTATGGATTTTGACCTTCTGTACCACAAAATAGCCTCATCCCGACTGGGTAGGTTCAGCTTGCGCCTTTTAAGTATGAGGCGAGAAATAGTCTTAGTCGTTGTTTGCCTATGTTCTATGTTTGTGGTTTCTAGATTATCCGACCGCTTTTTCACCCTTAGAAATTTCCAAGTGATGTCCCCGTACTTAGTGGAGGTGGGCCTTATCTCCATTGGGATGACTATGGTGATCATCATAAAAGGGATTGACTTATCGGTGGGTTCTATTGCTGGTCTTTGCGCTGTACTACTGGGTCTGGCTTGGCGGGATTACGGTTTAAGTATATGGCTGTCTGCCGCTTTAGCCTTAGTAGTGGGAACGCTGGCCGGTCTTTTTAACGGTCTGGTGATAACAAAACTGCGCATGCCTGATTTAGTAGTAACCTTGGCAACTATGGCCATTTACCGAGGGATAGCCGAAGGGCTTACTGGTGGGCAACCGATAACTAAGTTTCCGGCATCCTTTCAGTACTTGGGGCAAGGTTTGTTCCTAAAAATCCCTATCCCGCTGTGGATTCTTTTGCCAGCTGTTCTGATTAGCGCTTTAGCCCTAGAGAGGTCTATCTTTGGTCGTTATCTATTTGCAATAGGCAATAATGAGCTTGCTGCCCGCTTTGCAGGTGTTAAAGTAGATAGGATTCGCACCTTGGCTTATATTATATCGGGCTTCCTGAGTGCTCTGGCGGCTGTCATTTATGTAGCCCGTGTCAACACAGCACGTTCTGATATCGGTATAGGTTGGTTGTTTGAAGTCATCACAGGTGTAGTATTAGGTGGCACAAGCATTGCCGGAGGCGAAGGCAGTATATGGGGCAGCATATTGGGGTTAGCTCTAATTCTCCTTCTTCGAAATGGCATGAACCTGGCAGGAGTGCCTACCCAAGCTCAGGCGGTGATTATAGGCTGCATCCTTATAATCACTGTCCTTATTAACGAAGCTATCAGGAGGAGATAAATTTTTGCGAAGAAAGGGAGCAAAAGGGCTGTTGAAAGAAGTAAACTTTTATCCATTGAGGTCCAGCATCTACTTTTATCCAGGTAAGGTTCATCACTTTACTTGAATTCAAACAGATGCTGGTCAGATAATTTAAACTAAATTCAAAAAGCTAAACTAATAAACCGAAAGTTAAAACGAAAACTATAAAAGGAGGAGAGTTATGAAGGGCCGAATATTCTATACATTGATTATAATGACTTTCATAGTGGCTGCCTGCGCTCCCAAGCCTACTCCAACTCCTCCGCCTCCTACGCCTACACCTGTGCCTCTCACGCCTACCCCTGTGCCTTCTACACCCACCCCCAAGAAGTATACCATTATTCATGTTCCTAAGCTAGTGGGCATTGACTACTTCAAGTCCTGCTACCAAGGGATGGAAGAAGCGGCCAAGGAGTTGGGAGACGTGGTTCTCGAGGAGGCAGGGCCCCTCGAGGCTGATGCTGCTAAGCAGGCAGAGGTCATAGAAGGCTTGATCGCCAGGCATCCTGACGCTTTGTTGGTTTCAGCTAATGATCCGGATGCCCTTGTGCCTGTATTGAAGAGGGCTATGGAGGCGGGCATTGTCGTTGTAACTTACGATGCCGACGTACGGCCTGAAGGGCGGCACTACTTCATCAACCAGGCCAGCTTCGATGGAGTCGCCAAAGCCCTGATAGACGAAGTGGCTAAACAAGCGGGCAAAGATGCCAAGTATGCTATCATCTCCACCACTGCTACTGCTCCTAACCAGAGCCGTTGGGTCGAAGAGATGAAGAAGTATCAGCCTCAGGCATACCCCGATATGAAGCTTGTGGACATACGCTTCGGGCTGGATGATGCCGCTGAGACCCGCCGCCAGGCCGAGGACCTCATCCATGCCTATCCTGACCTTAAGGCCATCATTGCTCCTACTGCTGCTGGGTGCCCTGGCGCAGCCGATGCTATAGAAGCCACAGGTTCGGTTGGCAAGGTCCACTTGGTGTGCCTAGCTACCCCCAACACGATGCGTCCCTTCATCAAGAAAGGCACTGTAGAAGCCATTTACCTCTGGAACACTGTTGACCTCGGCTACCTAGCCCTCTACACCACTCACGCTGTCCTTACAGGTGAGCTCAAGCCAGGAGTCAAGTCCTTCAAGGCGGGTAGGCTGGGTACTTACGAGGTAGGGCCTGATAATGTCATCCTCCTTGGCCCACCTTTCCGCTTTGATGCCTCTAACATTGACCAGTTCCACTTCTAATGTAAGGCATCACAACTGGGGGAGGGCTTTGCCCTCCCCCAGTTACCTTAGTTAATGTTAAGACCCAAAAGGGAGAAGTTTATGGCCACTTATAGGATACAGGCAATAAAATATTGCGAACAATTAACCCCTGGCCCAGAAATGTTTTATCTCTCTGCCTGGGACGAGTGGATTAATGTTTACTTCTATTTCTGGATTGTGCGAGGTGAGGGTAAAACCATCATCGTAGACACAGGCATTAGGGATGTTAACGAAGTCAACCCCTCCATAATTAAGATTTTTGGCCAGAAAGGCAAGTTCAGGATGGATATGGAAAAGGAGAACATCCCTAAATTACTTCGGGAAGCTGGCGTAGTTCCTGAAGAGGTTGATTACGTATTTATAACCCACCTCCACTATGATCACTGCTCTAATCTGAAATTGTTCCCTAATGCCACTATCGTTGTTTCCAGGAAAGGCCTGGCTGAAGTGGCAGCTCCAAAGTATCCGTTCTTGGTCCCTAAAGGGGTGTTTCCGGAGGATATCATTGCTTATTTGGTAACAGAGGCCCGGGATAGAGTGTATCTGGCTGCCGATGAAGAGGAGGTTTTGCCAGGAATAAGTGTCTTTTGGACAGGGGGACACACTCCTTGCAGCCAAGCGGTCAAAATCCAAACTCAGAAGGGAATAGTTGTCCTGACCGGCGATGTAGTATTCCTCTACGAAAACATAGAACGCAATCATCCTATAGGTTTAAGCTATAGTATCCCTGAATGCTTAGATGCTATGGAGCGCATAAAGGCTGAAGCGGACATTATTATCCCTGCTCATGACCCGAAAGTCCTGGAAAAATATCCTGACGGGATTATAGCGTAACCACTGAAGTGAAGATCTTAACGCCTTAGGAGGAGATGTATGCAAGTAATTAAAAAAGCAGCAGCCTATGTATATCATTTGCCGGGTCGTGATTGGTATTATCTGATAGGTCCTCTAAATTCTGAAGCCAAAAACTTGGTTTTCGGAGTGGCTCTATTTCCGCCTAATTCTAGGCCAGGAGCTCATGTTCATACCAAAGAAGAAGAAATTATTTACATAATCGCGGGAAAAGGCAAAATTGTTTTCCAAGGAGGTCAGGAAGCCGCCTTAGAGCCAGGAGTTGCTGTATTTATTCCTCCGGGGGTGGAACACGGCATAGTCGCTGGGGACGATGAACCACTGGAGATAGTGACAGTGTTCTCTCCTCCTGTCTTTCCAGGTTCATATGACCGCAAGGAAGTATAAGATGGCTTATCCGAGGGAGCTTATAGAGTTCCTTACTCGTAAAGCCTGGCAGCTTAGAAAACATGTTATCAGGATGACCTGCGAAGCTGGTTCAGGCCATCCGGGAGGGTCTCTATCGGCAGCTGATATAATAGCGGTATTGTACTTTCATGTGCTCAGGTTGAATCCTCAAAACCCCAATTGGGAAGACAGAGATAGATTCATTCTTTCCAAAGGGCACGCTTGTCCTATCGTTTACGCGGCTCTTGCTGAAAGGGGCTTCTTCCCTGTTGAGGAGTTAATGACCCTACGGAAAGTAGGAAGTCGTCTTCAAGGCCATCCCGATATGCGTAAAACTCCTGGTATTGATATGACTTCTGGCTCGCTGGGACAGGGGCTTTCTGTAGGGGTGGGAATGGCCCTGGGAGCCAGGCTTATGCGGAAAAGTTTTCGGGTTTTCGTGATGCTTGGTGATGGGGAAATTCAAGAAGGCCAAGTATGGGAAGCAGCCATGGCAGCTGGGCACCATCGCCTGGGGAACCTTAAGGCCATCTTAGATTACAACAAATTGCAGGTTGATGGTTTTATCAAAGAAATAGTGGACATTGAGCCAGTTGTTGATAAATGGTTGGCTTTTAATTGGGCAGTGCGGGAAATAGATGGGCATAACATTGAAGAGATTATAGCTGCTTTTGACTGGGCCAATAGCATACGGGATAAACCGTGTATAATAATAGCTCACACTATTAAAGGAAAAGGGGTCTCTTTTATGGAGAATGTGGTAGAGTGGCACGGTAAAGCGCCTAACCCGAGGCAGAGGGATTTAGCTCTCAAAGAAATAGAAGAGCGGGAAGCCTATGAACTGGCAAGGATACAAGCAGTGCCGTGATGCTTTTGGTGAAGTATTGGTGGAATTAGGAGAGCAATACCCTAACTTAGTAGTGCTGGATGCAGATATTTCATCGTCCACTCGGACAGGTGCTTTTGCCAAAAAATTCCCTGAAAGAGCTTTTAATTTTGGCGTGGCTGAGCAGAATATGATGGGCATTGCAGCGGGTTTAGCTACAGTTGGATTTATGCCCTTTGTTTGCACTTATGCAGTTTTCGCTAGTATGAGGGCTTGCGAGCAATTCAGGACAATGATCGCTTACCCTAGGTTAAACGTTAAAGTGATAGCTACTCATGGTGGCATAGAAGTGGGCTGGGATGGCGTGACCCATCAAGGCGTGGAAGACATAGCTATAATGCGAGCAATTCCCAACACTACCGTTGTGGCTCCAGCGGATGCTGTGGCTACTAAGGCTCTCGTGAAAAAAGCGGCCAAGCACGAAGGGCCTTTGTATATGCGTATGGGCCGGAACCCTGTTCCTATCGTTTACAATGAAAGTCAAGAATTTGAAATAGGTAAAGGTATTGTCCTCAGGGAGGGCAGTGATGTGACCATTGTAGCCATAGGAGTGATGCTATCTTTAGCTCTAGAAGCCGCTGAGAGGTTAGAGGGCCAAGGCATTTCCGCTACTGTCATTGATATGCATACTATCAAGCCCCTGGATAAGGATTTATTGGCCAAATGGGCTATAAGGACAGGGGCTATAGTTACTGTTGAAGACCACAACATTTTCGGCGGGCTTGGGGGTGCTGTTGCTGAAGCTGTGACTGAGCTGCATCCTGTACCTGTAATCCGTGTAGGTCTTCCAGACACCTTCGCTGAATCGGGAGCTCCTGAAGAGCTTTTCAAAAAATACGGGATGTTTGTTGATCACATTATCAAAGCAGTAGAGAAAGCGCTCAGCTTAAAAGCAGGTTCTGAGGTGTGTAGAGGAGGGATGGGAAATGGCTGTTACGATAAAAGATTTGGCTTCATATCTTAACCTCTCGCCAGCAACGGTTTCCAGGGCTTTACGAGATAGCCCTCGGGTTTCAGAAGAGACTAAACGCCGTGTCCTTAACGCTGCGCATGAACTGGGTTACACGCCTAATATGCTGGCTCGTGGACTAGCCCAGGCAACGGCGGAGATAATAGGATGTATGGTGCTTGACCTCGCTAACCCCTTTTTTGTAACTGTTGTACAGGCAATAGAAGAGGCCATTGATAAAAAGGGTTACATAGCCGTGGTCAGTGAAACTAAAAGAGAACAAGAAGTTGAGAAGAGGCTTGTTGAGAGGTTAAAGACCATAAGGCCTGCTGGATTAATAATAACACCGGTGCTCAAAGAGATTGATCACCTCCTTGCCTTTGCCCAGAAGACCCCTTTAGTGTTGGTTGGACGTGAGCACCATTCTTTAAGCTATGTCACTGTTGACAATGTGTATGGTGGTAGGGTTATCGGAGAACACCTCATTTCTCTAGGCCACACCCGGATAGGGGTCGTTATGAGCGGTGAACCTTACAACTTCCCAGAAAAAGATAGAGTTGAGGGCCTAAAATGGACCCTTAAAGAAGCAGGCCTGAAACTCCCTGAGCAATGGCAGCTTGTGGGTGGCCGAAATGATTTGGAATCAGGGTTGAAAGCAGCTGGAATGTGGCTGAATCTTAACGAGCGTCCTTCTGCCATCTTCGCCGTTACTGACTTGCTGGCTATGGGGTTCATCCATGGGGTCAGGCAGGCAGGGGTAAAGGTCCCCGATGATGTAGCAGTGGTGGGCTTCGACGATATATATTTTGCTCCTTTCTTTGAAGTACCTCTAACCACTATGGCCCTCCCCAAATATGAAATGGGCAGGATTGCCGTTGAACTTCTCTTTGACAAAATAGAAAGCGGTATAAAGCCCGCCAACAGGATTGATCATATAATTCTGCGACCCGAACTGGTCATCAGAGAATCGTGTGGAGGTAAACCTGATAAGGTTTCCTCCGGATCTGGCCGAACTAAATCTTTCTAATATCTTTTCTTTAGGAGACTGAAATGGAGTTAAATCCCATCAAACTGCTAGATATGTACTGGAAAATGTTACTCATCAGGTATTTTGAAAATGCAGTAGTGAGGCTCTTTTACGAAGGACGCATTAGGGGCTCAACCCATGTATACTTGGGCCAGGAAGCTATCGCTGTGGGAGCGTGCGCTGCTTTAGAGGATAAGGACTTGATCACCAGCACTCATCGGGGGCATGGCCACTGCATCGCCAAAGGGGGTGAGCCTAAGAAGATGATGGCTGAGCTCCTGGGCAAGGCTACCGGGTACTGTAAAGGCAAGGGCGGTTCTATGCATATCGCTGATTTCTCTAAAGGGATGCTCGGTGCTAACGGAGTAGTAGGAGGGAGTATTCCCATTGCCGTAGGGGCGGCTTTAGCCAGTCAATACGCAGGTACAGGGCAAGTAGTACTTTGCTTTTTCGGAGATGGAGCTTTGAACCAGGGCTCTTTCCACGAATCAGCAAACCTGGCGGCTATATGGAAGCTCCCTGTTGTCTTTATTTGCGAAAACAACCTTTATGCCCTCTCTACCAGGGTCGATTATGCTTTCGCTATAAATGACCTGGCGCAACGGGCAATAGCTTACGGTTTCCCTGGCGTCTCAGTGGATGGCAACGATGTCCTGGCCGTTTACGAAACTGTTAGTGAGGTTGTTCGGCGGGCTAGGAGCGGGGAAGGCCCTACCCTCGTAGTAGCCAATACTTATCGCTGGGAAGGCCATATGGTAGGTGACCCTATGGTCTACCGTTCCAAAGAAGAAGTTGAGGAGTGGAAGAAAAAAGATCCAATAGCCCGGTTTGAAAAGCTCCTTTTATCTCGGGGAATAATTGATGAGAAGAAAACTAAGGAGATGAAGGAGAACGCCGAAATGATTATTCAAGAGGCGGTTGAATTTGCACTCCAGAGCCCGGAGCCCCCTTTGGAGACCCTTTACGAGGATGTATATGTTGTGGAAGAGGAGGGGATATGGCTAACCGGGAGATAACCTATGTACAAGCCCTTAGAGAGGCCCTTAGGGAAGAAATGCTCCGAGATGAACGGGTCTTCCTGATGGGTGAAGATATAGCAGAACATGGAGGCGCTTTTGGCGTCACCCGAGATCTGTGGAGAGAGTTTGGCAAGAAGCGAGTGAGAAATACCCCTATCTCAGAAGCAGCTATTGTAGGAGCTGGTATTGGCGCTGCTCTGTGTGGTCTCCGACCAGTGGTGGAGGTAATGTTCATTGACTTCGCCACACTGGCAGTGGACCAAATCGTAAACCAAGCCGCCAAGCTTAGATATATGTCTGGTGGGATGCTTAAAGTCCCGTTAGTGATAAGGACACAAGGGGGAGCTGGTCGGGGTAATGCTGCTCAACATTCTCAAAGCCTCGAGGCCTGGTTCGTCCACATCCCCGGCCTTAAGGTGATAATGCCCTCTACACCTTACGATGCTAAAGGCCTTTTGAAGGCTGCCATCCGAGATGAGAACCCTGTGCTCTTCATAGAGCATAAACTGCTTTATCCGACCACAGGCCTAGTTCCAGAGGAAGAATACATCCTCCCCATTGGCGTTGCTGATATCAAAAGGCGAGGTGATGACGTGACAATAGTAGCGACCTCCAGAATGGTCCTCTTGGCTTTGGAAGCAGCTAAGCAGCTTGAAGGAGAAGGTATAAGCGTTGAGATAGTGGACCCTAGGACACTTAAACCGCTGGATGTAAAAACTATCGCTGAATCCGTCAAAAAAACCGGGCGTGTTGTGATAGTGGTTGAGGGCCATAAAACATGTGGCTTTGCTTCCGAGCTTGCTACTAGGATTATGGAAGAAGCTTTTGATTCTTTGGACGCTCCTATCCAAATTGTGGCAGGCAAAGATGTGCCTCTCCCTTATGCTGAGAACCTGGAAAGAGCCGCTATACCCCAAGTGGAGGACATCATCTCGGCTGTCAGGAGAATCTTGTAGGCAAAAACTTTGGAATTTGGACAAGGAGGTAAGAATGGCTCGGCTAACAGGCCGTGTGGGAATTGTGACCGGGGGTGCCAGTGGAATTGGTTTGGCTATATGCAAACGCTTCGTTGCAGAAGGTGCTAAAGTAATCATTGCCGATATAAATCAATCCGAAAGCGCTAAAGTTGCTCAGGCTTTAGGATTTGAAAATGCGATAGCTGTACCTACAGATGTGAGTGACCCCGTTTCGGTAGAAGAAGCTACCCGCAAAGCCATTGAACGGTTCGGCAGGATAGACATTTTGGTAAATAATGCAGGCATCTGTCCCCTCCGACCCCTGGAAGAGATAAGTGTGCAGGAATGGGATAAAGTCCTTGCAGTCAACCTCAAAGGCGCTTTCTTATTCTCTAAAGCTGTGCTTCCTAAGATGAAGGAGCAGCACTATGGCCGGATAATCAGCATCTCCTCCATTGCGGGGAAGATGGGCGGAGTAGTCGTGGGAGCTCATTACGCAGCATCTAAAGCTGGACTTATCGCCCTCACGATGTCCATCGCTCGGCAATACGCCAAATTTGGCATCACCGCTAATGTGATCTGCCCCGTAACTACTTTGACTCCTTTGACCGCCTCTTGGCCTCCGGAGCTTTTAGACGAGCTGAAAAAGCAAATACCGTTGGGGCGCTTAGCGACGCCCGAGGATATAGCGGCTGCAGCGGCTTTCTTAGCCTCGGACGAGGCAGCCTTCATTACTGGGGAGGTGCTGGATGTAAATGGTGGCTTCTTAATGGATTAGGTCAAGGAGGGCATTTATGCCTATAGAGTTCAAAATGCCTCAATTAAGTACCGTTGATGAAGAAGTCACTATCTTAGCCTGGCTGAAGAGAGAAGGGGAAGAGGTAAAGGAAGGAGAACCCCTGGTTGAAGTGGAAACTAGCAAAGCCGTAGTGACTTTAGAAGCCCCAACTACAGGCATATTGAAACTTATATACTTCCGAGAAGGTGAAAAAGTCCCCGTTGGGGCAGTGATAGCTCTTATTATGTTACCCGGCGAAGAGATGCCCCAAGAGCCTGCCAGGCCTGAACGCAGACGCATAAAGGCATCCCCGGCGGCCAAGGCACTTGCCGCCGAGATGGGTATTGACCTATCACAAGTTAAAGGCACTGGCCCTGACGGTCGTATAGTAGTTGAAGATGTGAAGCGTGCTTTGGCAGCAAAGGAGACCCAAATAACCGTGCCCTCTATTGAGAGAGCCCAAGAAGCGATAAGGCGGTCAATAGCCGAAAAACTTAGCGCTGCTTGGCAATCTACCCCCCATGTCACCCTCTTTGCCAAAGCCGAGGCTACGGCACTGGTAAGGCTGCGCAAGTTGCTCAATGAGGAAGCCGAGCGCCTCGGCAAGGTTTCTATCTCATTCAATGACCTCTTGGTCAAGATAACGGCTCTGCAATTGAAGCGCCATCCTTACATGAATGTCCGCTTTTCCCCCGAAAAAGTAGTAGAGCAAATAGCTGAAATTAACATAGGCATAGCCGTACATACCCCAAGAGGCTTGTTAGTACCAGTCATTAAAAATGCTGATAAGAAAACCATTTGGCATATAGCCGAGGAGAGCAGAGCCCTTGAACAGGCAGCCAGGGATGGGACCATCACGCCTGACAATTTAAAGGGCGGCACTTTCACCATAACTAACTTGGGTATGTACAAGGTGGAGTTCTTCACTCCTATAATAAATCCACCCGAATGTGCCATACTGGGGGTGGGAGTTATTCAAGAGACGCCGACGGTTGTTAGTGGCCAAGTAGTTTCTCGGCTTACTTTACCCTTAAGTTTAACTTTTGACCATCGCTTAGTTGATGGAGCCCCTGCCGCCGAATTCTTGCTGGATTTGATAAATTCCATAGAAGTACCCTTCTGGGCCGAGTGGACTTAATACTAAAGAAAGGAGGCAACCATTATGGAAAAAGAATATGCTTTTTTCAGCGAACAGCAAGAGAAGAGAGGGATCGACCTTGAAAAAGTTAAAGCAGCATTGAAAGCCCAACGCATTGAAACGCCTTCTTGGGGATATGGGAATTCTGGTACGCGGTTTAAGGTTTTTCCCTGGCCTGGAGCAGCCAGAAACATATACGAGAAACTGGCCGATGCTGCTTTCGTCCACAAGTTGACAGGTGTGGCTCCCTCGGTGGCTCTTCACATCCCTTGGGATAAGGTAGATGATTGGGAAGCTCTAAAGCAATATGCAACTGAATTAGGCATTGAAATTGGCGCTATTAACCCCAATGTTTTCCAAGAAGACGAATACAAACTGGGTAGCCTTTGCAACCCCGATCCTGCTATCCGCCGTAAGGCTTTGGACCATATTTTGGAGTGCATTGAAATCTGTAAAGCAACTGGCTCTAAAGCTTTAAGCCTTTGGTTTGCCGATGGCACCAACTACCCTGGGCAGGATAGCTTTGTCGCTCGCAAGCATAGAATGGAAGAGGGCCTGGCCGAAGTATATAAAGCCCTCCCTGATGGCGTGAGAATGCTTATTGAATACAAATTTTTCGAGCCTGCTTTCTACCACACTGACATAGGCGACTGGGGAATGGCTTACCTGCTGGCCAGGAAGCTCGGCCCTAAAGCCCAAGTGCTTATTGACTTGGGCCACCATCCCCAAGGCACTAATGTAGAGCAAATCGTGGCTGTCCTCCTTGCCGAGGGTAAAATGGGTGGATTCCACTTCAATAACCGCAAATATGCCGATGATGACCTTATCGTTGGCTCCATTAATCCTTTTGAACTCTTCTTGATTTTCAACGAACTTGTAGGAGCAGCACAGAGCGATGACCCTGTTTTAGCTGATTGCGCCCGGAACGTTCTTTACATGATTGACCAGAGTCACAACATTGAAGACAAAATTGAGGCTATGATTCTTTCCATAATCAATTGCCAGGTGGCATACGCTAAAGCTTTACTGGTGGACCGGAAGGCTCTGGCGCAGGCTCAGCAAGAAGGTGACGTGCTGGGAGCTCACCGTTTACTTTTGGAAGCTTACGAGACTGATGTTCGCCCTCTCCTCCGGCGAGTTCGCATTGAAATGGGCTTAGATCCTGATCCCATCGCAGCTTATCGAGCTAGTGGTTACCGAGAGAAAATTGCTACCGAGAGGGGTCTTGCTCAGCCTGAAGGCATTGGATACCCTGGAGCATAACCATGTATGGCTGGATGGGCAAAATCTTGGAGATTGACCTGACTCAGAGAACTGCCACGGTCTTCCCTTTGGACGAAGAAATGGCCCGACTCTTCCTGGGAGGAAGAGGACTTGGAGCTCGCTTGCTTTGGGACTTGGTTGGCCCCGGAGTGGAACCACTTTCGCCAGAAAATGCGCTCATTTTTGCTACTGGCCCTTTAACGGCCAGCGGCTTCCAGACCAGTGGCCGGTTCTCAGTGAGCACTAAATCTCCTCTAACTGGCACTGTGCTTGATTGCAACGGTGGTGGCTTCTGGGGGATGCGCCTGAAGCGAGCAGGGTACGATGCCCTCATTGTCAAAGGCCAAGCCGATAGCCCTATTTACCTTGAAATCACTCCTGAGGGTGTAAAGTTCAAGGATGCATCACACTTGTGGGGCAAGACCGTATCCCAGACCACTGAAGCCCTCAGCGGGAAAGGGTGCAATGTGCTGTGTATAGGACCGGCAGGAGAGAACCTGGTTCGTTTCGCTACTATAATGAACGATGGCACCAGAGCTTTAGGCCGAGGCGGGCCAGGAGCGGTGATGGGCTCTAAGAGACTTAAGGCCATTGTAGTAAAGGGGGAAGAGCGCATCTCTGTGCATAACCCGGAGCTTTTTCAATTTATACGGTATGAAGCCGCTAAGCTCCTTAAGGCTAATCCCGTCACCTCCCAGGGACTTCCCCAGTTCGGCACAGCAGTGTTAGTCAACGTCCTTAACACAGCGGGAGCCTTTCCCTCCCGGAACTTCCAGAGGAGTCAATTTGAAGGCGCAGAGGCTATCTCTGGCGAGGCCATTGCTGATACTATTTTAGTTAAGAACAAAGCCTGCTGGGCTTGCCCCATCGCCTGCGCCAGGGTCACCAAAACTAAGCGAGCCCAGGGCGAAGGCCCAGAATACGAGACGGTTTGGGCTCTGGGGGCCAATTGTGGTATAGATGATTTGGAAGCGATTACTGAGGCCAATTACCTCTGCAATGACCTAGGGCTAGATACTATTTCCGCTGGCGGGACCATTGCTTGTGCAATGGAGATGGCCGAAAGAGGAATAATCGAAAGTGATTTGCGTTTTGGACGGGCTGAACTTTTGGCTCCAACCTTAGTTGATATTGCTTACCGCCGAGGGTTGGGCGATGAGCTCGCCGAGGGGAGCTTGCGCTTTGCTAGTAAATACGGCGTACCAGAACTTTCCATGAGCGTTAAGGGGTTGGAACTCCCCGCTTACGATCCCAGGGGGATGCAGGGGCAAGGTTTGCTTTTCGCCACCTCCAACCGAGGGGCTTGCCACATGCGAGGCAATATGGTAGGGCCGGAAGTTTTAGGGCTCCCAAAGCTTATAGACCGCTTCCAGTATCAAGGGAAAGCCGTGTTCGTGATCCTGCACCAGAATATGGCTGCAGTGTTAGATTCGCTGGTTGTATGCAAGTTTGTCAACTTGGCTGTACCCGATGAGTACTTCGCACGAGCGCTGACGGCAGTTACCGGAATAGAATACAGCACAAGCGAATTGCACCAGGTAGGCGAACGCATTTGGAACTTGGAGCGGCTTTATAATGTCCGGGAAGGTTTCACTAAAGCTGATGATACCTTGCCCCCCCGCTTGCTGGAAGAACCTGTCCCTGAAGGCCCCAGTAAAGGATATGTAGTGCACTTGGAGCCGATGCTGGAGGAATATTACCAAGCTCGTGGATGGAATGAGCTAGGAATTCCTACCCAGGAAACTCTGAAGCGATTAGGATTAGGGGTGGCTTATGATAGATCCAAGACTATATAAGCAGTTTAAGGAGATTGGGCGTGATCTGTACGTAGCCGGGTTAATAAGCTCTCACGGCGGGAACATGAGCGTGCGTCTGGGCGATAAAGTGGTGATCAAACGGCGAGGGGCAATGCTGGGCAGGCTAAAACCCCACGACCTTATAGAGACTGGACTTTATAAGCCCGATAGCGGTGTAATCCTTGCTTCAACTGAATTAATCGTCCATCGGACCATTTACCTCTCCACACCGGCATTAGCGGTGATTCATGCTCACCCTCGTACTGCCATTGCCCTATCACTATCCAGGGGAGAAATCGTGCCTATAGATGTGGAAGGTTCTTACCTCCTCAAGAAAATCCCTGTGATAGAAGCAGAGTTTGCCTCAGGCAGCCCGGAGATGGCTCAAGCCATAGCCGATGCTTTGAAGGAATACAAGATTGTGATGCTAAGAGGACACGGTTGTTTCTCCACTGGACAGACCTTAGAAGAAGCTTTCCAATGGGTCACGGTGCTGGAGGAAAGTTCCCAGATAATCCTAAAAGCTAAAATAATCAATGAACCTTTCATAGAATACCGTAAGATGAGCGAATTCTACACCAAATGGTGAGGAGGAGAAAGTGATGTTTTCTGCAAATAGAACAGTCTTTTTAGCCTTTGATTTAGGAGCAGAAAGCGGGCGAGCTTTAGTAGGCATCTTGCAAAAGGAACGCCTTTCTTTAGAGGAAATCCACCGCTTCCCCAATGGCCCTATTCAAATTCAAGGCCGCCTCTATTGGGATGTACTGCGCCTTTTCTCGGAGATGAAAAGGGCTTTGCGGATGGCAGCCAAGCAATACAGCCAGGATATAGTCAGCATTGGTATAGACACCTGGGGGGTTGACTTTGCCCTGCTTGATTGTAATGGAGAACTAGTTGGCAATCCTCACCATTACCGTGATCCTCGCACCCAAGGGATGATGGACGAAGCTTTCCGGCGAGTTCCGAAAGAAGAAATCTACGAATATACCGGCATCCAGTTTATGCCAATAAATACTCTATACCAATTGCTCGCCATGGTTGTCCAGAACTCGCCCCAATTAGAAATTGCTGATACTTTCCTCATGATCCCTGACCTTTTTAACTATTGGCTCAGCGGTGTTAAGGTATGCGAATTTACCGATGCCACCACCACTCAATTCTACGATCCCCGTAAAGGTGACTGGGCTAAGCCTCTTTTGGAAAAACTTGGAATCCCTACCCATTTCTTACCCCCAATAATCCAACCTGGGACAGTCTTAGGGGAACTTTTACCGGACATTGTCGAGGAGACAAGTTTAAAGAGTGTGCTAGTGGTGGCTCCAGCATGCCATGATACTGGCTCAGCGGTTGCTGCTGTCCCAACCCAATCCCGAGATGTAGCTTATATAAGCTCTGGTACCTGGTCATTGATGGGTGTAGAAGTAAATGAGCCGATCATAACCTCACGCAGCCTGGCCGATAACTTTACTAACGAAGGGGGCGTATGTGGTACATTCCGCTTTCTCAAGAATATCGCTGGTCTATGGCTGGTGCAAGAGTGCCGCCGTATCTGGGCATTAAAGGGTGAGGAATACTCCTATGATGAATTGACTCAAATGGCTTCAGAAGCGAAGGCTTTTGCTTCCTTCGTGGATCCCGATGATCCTGGATTCTTGCGCCCTGTGCACATGCCTGCAGCCATCCAAAAGTTTTGTAAGCAAACTGGGCAACCCGTTCCTGAAAGTAAAGGGGCGATAATAAGGTGTGTGCTGGAGAGCTTGGCTCTGAAATATCGCTGGGTTCTGGAGCGGTTGGAAGCTAATTTCGGCCGAGGTTTGAAGGCTATCCACATTATTGGCGGAGGGGCGAAAAACACCCTCCTTTGTCAATTCACTGCCAATGCTACAGGGCGGCCAGTTATCGCAGGCCCTGTGGAGGCGACGGCCATTGGCAACATCCTGATGCAAGCTTTAGCCGGCGGCTACATAAGCTCTTTGGACGAAGGTAGAGAGCTAGTCAGGCGTTCCTTTGAGGTTACCACATATAAGCCCATAGAAACTACTGCTTGGGACGAGGCTTATGAGCGTTTTATAAAGCTATTGCCTTGAACTGCAATCTTTGCATAGATATTCTCCTCTCCGGCTTTATTCGCTTACCTCATGGCCGCAGGCCGATAGCTAAGGATATACAGGCTCTTTAGGTCCGACTTCCACTCTCCACGGTCAATGAATTAGAGGGATATGATGGGGTTAAAGAGCTGGTGATTAATTTACCACAATGGTTTTATGAGTGTAATGAGCCGATATAAAATCAAATAGGGCTTCATCTCTGCCCAGCCATTGTATCTTTATAGGAGCCAAGAAGCGCTTGCCTATCGCTTGTTCCATATCCAAATCCGTCGGAAAATAACTGGCCATTTAGTGGCAAAGCTTCTAAGCCGTAGTAAATTGAGCTAAGAAGCGGAGCTTGGTACGATCGTTGCCTTTTGTTCATTTTTCCCAGGCCCAAAAGGCAGGGTAAACGCTCCTTCTGCCCGAGCTTTGGCTCCGGTGGCCATGACGGCGCAGTATGTAATGGGCCAATAGATCGTTACCAACCTCTTTATCACAAGATAGAATCAA
>CAYOIS010000015.1:0-19181 GCA_964404055.1 uncultured Anaerolineae bacterium
AAAGCATTGAAGAAAGCGGTAAAATTGGCAACCTATTTGGCGCTCTGGCCTGCACCGTAATAGGAGCTGGAGAACGCCTCCCTTTTCCCGATAAAACGACGTTTGGCCCAACGGCTTCTTAGGGTATAATTAATTTAGCGGTTATTTCCAGGGCAGAAGGGCAAACAATTTGGGGATTTGTCAGAAAAAAGATGCGGAGGTGAGAGGATATGTTAATCTGGGACCCGCTTTATTTCATATTTGCCTTGCCAGCTTTGCTTTTGGCTCTTTATGCTCAATTCAAAGTGCAAAGTGCTTACGGACGTTACTCCCGAATCCGCAACCGCCTGGGCATTGAGGGGGTTAGAGCAGCCGAAATCCTCCTTAGGCACAACGGCCTATACGGCGTGAGAATAGAGGGAATCCCTGGCAGACTCACAGACCACTATGACCCCCGCAGCAAGACCCTGAGGCTTTCGGCTGAGGTAGCGAGGTTGCCTTCAATTGCTTCTCTGGGGATAGTGGCCCACGAGGTAGGCCATGCTACCCAAGATGCCGAAAATTACCTCCCTCTTAAACTTCGTGCAGGCCTTGTGCCCTTAGTCAACCTCGGCTCTTGGCTTGGCCCCATCTTCTTCGTAGTTGGCTGGCTCTTGAACGCTTTTGACCTGGCTGCTCTGGGCCTCATCTTATTCTCCCTTGGAGCCGTCTTCGCCCTGGTCACTTTGCCCGTGGAGTTCAATGCTTCAAGACGAGCACTAAGAATGCTCAAAGAAACAGGCCTTATCTCCTCCGATGAGCTTAAAGGGGTGAAAAGCGTGCTCTCAGCCGCTGCTTTGACCTATGTGGCGGCTCTGGCACAGGCCATTTCCACAATCCTGTATTACGCCTTCTTGCTAATGGGGCTTAGGAGGGAGGAGCGATAGACGAGAAGAGGAAGCTTTTAGATTTGAAATACAGCGAATTAGAAGAACTTCTGGCCGATTGGGGTGAGCCATCTTACCGCGCCGGACAAATTTGGGAATGGGTTTACAAGCACCTGGCCGATGACTTCCAAAGCATGACGAACCTCCCCAAAGAACTCCGCCGGAGGCTTGAAGAAAGCTTCTACCTCAAAACCCTGGAAGCTGTGGAAACCTTGGAATCGGCCGATGGCTCAACCCAGAAGGTCCTCTTTCGCCTCCAAGATGGAGAAACCATTGAAAGTGTCCTCATGCTCTACCAGCGCAGGAGGACAGTTTGCGTTTCAACCCAAGTGGGTTGCCCTATAGGCTGCTCATTCTGCGCTACCGGACGGAGCGGCTTCCGACGCAACCTCAAGCCTGGCGAAATAGTAGAGCAGGTATTGCATTTCGCTCGCGAAACTCGCAGGACCCTTGGCAACTCCCTGAAGCCTATAACCAACGTTGTGTTCATGGGCATGGGAGAACCTTTCCTCAACTATGAAGCCACTATCCAAGCTATCAGGACCCTGAACGACCAGAAGGGATTTAACCTTGGGGCAAGGCGTTTTACCGTATCAACCGTAGGCATCGTGCCCGGGATAAGGCGGTTGGCTGAAGAAGGATTGCAAGTAGAACTGGCGGTTTCCCTCCACGCTCCAAACGATGAAATCAGGGACCGCTTAGTCCCTATAAACAAAGGCTATCCCATCAAAAGGTTACTCATAGCCTGCCAAGAATACATAAAGCGAACGAACAGGCGCATCACCTTTGAATATGTCCTCATAGACGGCATCAATGATAGCATCAAGCATGCCCGGGAGTTAGCTTCCCTCCTCAGCGGTATGCTCTGCCATGTAAACCTCATACCGATGAACCCTATCCCTGGGGTATCAATGGGACCTCCCCCAAAACGCCGGGTTTTGGCTTTTGAGGAAGAACTTAAGCGCTTGGGCATCTCGGTAACCCTTAGGACCAGCAAGGGCGCTGATATTCAAGCTGGCTGTGGCCAGCTGAGGTTAAGGAACCTATGAAAAAAACCATTAAAATTGCTCCATCAATACTTTCGGCTGATTTTGCTTGTCTTGCCAAGCAGATTGAAGAGGCTGAAGCCGCAGGCGCTGATTACATCCACGTGGATGTAATGGATGGCCACTTTGTCCCCAACATCACAGTTGGGCCTTTGGTGGTAAAAGCGCTCCGACGCATAACCTCACTCCCCTTGGATGTACACCTCATGGTGGAAAAACCGGAGCAATTCCTGGAAGAATTTTCCAATGCTGGGGCAGATATAATAACTGTGCACTGGGAAGCATGCCCCCACATCCACCGCGCGTTGGAAAAGATAAAGAGGATGGGGAAAAAAGCAGGCGTATCCATCAACCCAGCAACCCCAGTCTGGGTCTTGGAAGAAATCTTGGACGAGGTAGACCTTATCCTGGCCATGACTGTAAACCCTGGTTTTGGGGGGCAAAAGCTAATCCCCAGCACCTTATCCAAGGTTGAAAAGCTCAAAAGGATGCTTTCAGAAAGGGGTTTAGCCACGGAGATAGAAGTTGATGGGGGCATAAATGAAGAGACAGCCCCCGCTGCGGTCCGGGCAGGCGCCCGAATACTCGTAGCAGGAGCTGCCGTTTTTGAATCCCCTTGGGGCATAAGGGAAGCACTACAGAGAATACGGAGAGCAGCTGAAGCTGCCTTAGAGGAGCCTTAAGTCTTGCTCAGGGCCTTAAGGCATTTAGTGCATATATAAACACGCCTTTTGCGTGTGCCGTCATAGATAACCTTGCGCTGAATATTGGGAAGCCACTTCCTCTTGGTAGCATGCTTGGAGTGGCTAACGTTATGGCCAAACTGGACCCCTTTCCCGCAAATCTCACACACTGCCACTTCCTCATCCTCCTTGCAAAGTTTGGAGGCATAATAGCACAAAAAGCTAAAATAAGCAACTTTAACAAGCTGAGGCCACAGGTTTTGCTTTGAACACCTTAGCTCCGTGCTCACTTTGGAAAATACAGCGCTGGATGCGGCCAGCTTACTGAGCTGAACGCAGCTATTTAAACAAGTAACATTCGCATTGGCTCTAAAGTGCGCTTGAAGGGATTGAAGACAAGGCCGAGTATCTCCAAAGTCACTACGCCTAAAATGGCCTCATCATCCTCCTCGCCTAAAATCACCGGCGTGTGGCCTTCGCCCTGAGGCAGGATGATGTAGCATTCAGAGACCTTGCGGTTTATAGTCCGGCCATCAGCCAAGACGAAGGTATGCTCGCGCTTGGGGACAAGGCCAATCTTTTTCCAAACCGGTTCGGGGAGAAGGGAATAGGTAGCACCGCTATCAATGAGGAACCGAACTCGCTCCTCACCCCCTGGCCCACGCACTAACCCCTCAATGTAAGTTATGCCCATTTCCAGCCTCCTAACCTCAGCCCGTTCCCAATTTTGGAGGCATAACCTTCAAGCTGCCCAATCCTGGTGTGGCAATTTTGAAGGATTAGGGTTCATACTTAAAGAAAAAGGCGGAGGGAGTGGGATTCGAACCCACGGTGGGGGTTACCCACAGCGGTTTTCAAGACCGCCGCCTTCGTCCACTCGGCCATCCCTCCAAGATTAATATTACTACAGCCTGACACTTCTGTCAATCTGCAATTTCGTTTGGCTGTGTTCCAATTTAGTCGGGCGTCTTCCCTTGGCTGGCCATGCCAGAGGGGTAAATTGCCAACCCTTAACAACCTGCCACCGAAGTGGGACCCAAGAGTTGGCGGATTATCAGCAACGATGGTATAAAGGACATTACTCCAATGGGAGGGTAGGCGATGAAGCTGGTATTGAGCCAGAAACATTTAGAGGAGATAATAGCCCATGCTCTAAAGGAGATGCCAAATGAAGCTTGCGGGCTCTTAGGTGGTAAGGGGGGTAAGGTAGAAAAAGTCTATCCCCTTCCCAACCTGGAAAAGAGCCCATACCGCTATAAGGCTGAGCCGGAAGCACAGTACAGAGCGATGGTGGAGATGGAAGAGAAAGGCTGGGAAATAGTTGGGATTTACCACTCGCATCCCTCATATCCCCCCTACCCTTCGGCCACAGACTTAGAAATGGCTTATTACCCGGAGGCTGTTTACCTCATCGTTTCACTATACGACCCGCAGAAGCCTGTGGTCAAAGCTTTCAGCTTAACTGGGGGGCAACCGGAAGAAGTAGAGATAGAAATCTTGCCCAGCCCTCAGAGTTGAGGTTTCACCACGCACTTGACAATCACGCTGGGGGTGAGCTTAAAGGAGGCCAGCGGCTTTTGGAGTAAACCATCCAGCATGGCCAAGAAGCGGGGAGGGAATAGCTTCTTAAGTATAGGCAGACGGAAGAAGGATAGAGCTAAGGTTTCCACTGGGACAAAACCTGCCTTCCTTAGAGCCTTCTCCAACCAGGCAGGGTGGAAATCGTAATGAAGGGGGGCAAACTCCAAAGGCTCAGGGGAGAATGGGTTGGGACGCCGCCTCAAGAGGTAGAGGATTATAGCTTTGAGGTGCCTTTTGTTAGCGTATTCTAAGATAAACGTACCCCCCTCTTTAGTTACACGCCTGATTTCCGAAAGGGCCGCTGGCACATCAGCCACGTGATGGATTACCCTGACCATCACGATTGTTTCAAAGGTGTCCTCAGGGAAAGGAAGGTTGTATAGGTCGGCTACCAAGAAGGAGAAGCGGGGGATTTGGCCATGGCGTTCCCGTGCTTCCTTGAGCTGGGATAAGGAGCAATCCAGTAGGACCACCTTTTCCGCCCCCGAATACAAATCGGCCAGCCTCCCGAAGCCAGCCCCTATATCCAGAAGGGCGGATGTCCTTTGGGGCAAAAGGCGCTTTAGGGCGATGCGCTCCGCTAAATCCTCGTATTCCCGACCCTTCCAGAATTTAGAGCTATATGGAACGCCCTCGTAACTGCAAATGGGGTGTTTCACGTGAAACATTCACCAGACCCTTATCACCTCAACGCTGGAGCCTGAAGGCCTTTTGGTGACTTCTATTCGGACGGGGAACATCTCCTTGAGTTCCTCCAAATGAGTTATCACTAGCACGAACTTGAACTCATCCCTTATGGAGTTTATCGCTTCCACTACTTTATCAAGCCCTTCTGCATCTTGGGTCCCGAAGCCTTCGTCCACGAAGAGGACCGATAGAGGGGCCCCGGCTCGCCTGGCCAGAAGTCTGGCCAAAGCTATCCTTATGGCCAAATCCACCCGGAAGCTCTCGCCCCCAGAATAAAGCTTGTAGTCCCTCGTGCCTTTCTCATCCGATATCTTTATCTCCAAAGTTTCTTGAACTTTGCCCCCTTGAGTAGACTTCTGGGTGTCAAATCTAACCTGCATTCTCCCCTCCGTCATCCGGGCTAAGAGGGCATTGGCCTCCCGTTCAAGTTCGGGTAAAGCGGTGTCAATTATCATAGCTTGAACCCCATTCTTCCCGACAGCCTCTGCCAATTCCTGATAGAGCCCCTTCTCCTCCCGAACTTGCCTGAGTTCAGCTTCCTTCTCCTCCTTGCTGGATTTAAGTTCCACTATCTTCTTAAGCTGGCTTTCAATGGAAGCCACTCTGCCCCAAGCTTCGTCCCTCTTTTTGGAGGCCTCTTCCCTTTCCCTCTCCTTCTCCTCCAGCCTTCGTTCCACCTCAACCTTATAGGCCACTTCCTCTTCCAGCCTCTTTACCTCTAACTCCAAATCCTCCTTCTCCCTCCGCTTCCTTTCAAGCTCTTTCTCAAATTCCATCAGGGTTTTCTCCAGCACTTGGCAGAATTCCCTGGCATCTTCCAGCTTCTGAGCTTCCCTTTCCCACACGCTCAATGCTTTCTCTTCCTTGCTCAACTGGTTCCACCTCTCTTCAAATTCCCTAAGCTTGGAAAGGGCTTCTTCCAAGGCTCCCCTTTCAGCTTTGAGCTCCAGGGCATAGCTCCCACTCTGCAAGATTTCTTCAATTTCCCTGATGCGAGCTCTGAGCTTCTCCAGCTCTTGAGCTTCTTCCTCCAGCCTTTCCGCCTTTTCCTCCAAGCCAGCCTTTCTCTTTACTAACTCATTCCTCCGAGACAAGTTCTCCTGCAAGGCTTGAATCCTCCGCTGCATTTCTTCCCTTTCCCGCTTCAACTCCATTTCCTTCTGGTCCTTTTCCCTGATAAAGGCCATTATGCTTTCCAGGCGGCTCTGAAATTCCCCAATCAACTCATCCTTTCGGTGTGAAGAGAGGGGGTGGCCGCAGAGGGGGCAATTGGCTTCGGCTTGGCTCAGCATCTTCAGTTGTTCCATAAGCCTGCGAGCTTCCTCATTGGCTAAATCCTTCTCCCTCCTGAGGTTGCTGAGCTCCTCTGTCAGCTTCTCAATCCGGCTTTCCATCTCTTCTGCTTCCCTCTCCTGCGCGTCCAATAAAGCTAAGCCTTCCTCCACTTCGGCCAGCTCTTTCCGATAACCTTCAAGGTTGGCGATGTCCTTTGCCAGCAGTTTTTCTTGCCCCTTTAGAACTTTGAGTTCCCCCTCTAAGCGGCTCCTTTCCTCCGCTATCTTCCTTTCCAGTTCATTCGCTTTAGCCTCAAAGGGCTTAAGTCCCTCAATTTCCTCCTTCAAACTTTCCAATTCTCCCCTGACCTTCCGAAGCTTTTCCAGGTTCTCCAGGACTTCCTTTTCCATTTTTATGGTTTCCTGATAACCTTCAAGCTTACGCCTGTTTTCCTTTATCTTGCCCTCTATCTCTCCGATATCCTTCGCTAATCTGCCAAGTTTATCCCGCTTCTCGTTCAATGTCCTCTCTTTTTCTTTCAGCGCATGCAGTTCATCCTCTATACTTCTAAGTTCTTCTTGCAACTTGCTGTAGCGAACATTTAATTGCTCGTATTCGGCCCTGGCTTGTTTGAGCTCATCCTTCAGCCTTTTCTCCTCTTTAATTTCCTCCTCTATCTGCTTCAACTCTCCTAAAAGTTCCCTTTCTTTGTTTTCAGCTTCTTTTCTCTTCTCCTTTGCTTTCTCTTCCAAACGGTCCCAGAAGTCAAAGCCTAGGATTCGCCCTAAGACCTCCTTGCGCTCGGAAGGTGGTTTTGAGGTGAACTCGCCAGCTCTGCCTTGGGCTAAAAAGGCAGAGTTTATGAAGGTATCGTAATCCATCCTGAGGAGTTTATCAATCTTCTTCTGTGTATCTGCCTTCGTAGCTTCCATGATAGGCCAAGGCCTTCCTTCCCGAACCTGGTACAAGTGAAGCTGCTCCTGCGGAGTTCTGTTCCGGTTGAAAGTCCTCCTCACTTTGTATAGGTCCTGTCCGGAAATAAATTCCAGTTCCACCGCCATTTCATCGGAGCCAAGGTGCACAAGTTCCCGAGAGCTGCTTGTCCGCGAGGTCTTGCCCCACAGAGCCCACGTTATGGCATCCAAGATGGCCGATTTACCGCTCCCGTTTTCCCCCCAGAGGCAAGCTACGCTTATATCGGCAAAGTCCAACTCTACAGGGCCACGGTAGCTCAAAAAGTTTTCCAGCCTGAGCTTTAATGGTATCATCCCTTCCCTCCCCAATTTCCACAGGTTTCCACAGCCCTGTGGAAATTTTAACCACTACCACCTTCTAAGTCAAAATAAAAAAGAGGTAGTAGTAGGCCTGTGGATTTTGTGGAAACTGTGGAAAACTCAACGTTTGAGGAGGTAATCCTTGATGAGGGAAAGTTGCTTGCCGACTTTCTCGTCTGTTTCAAGGAGGCGGGAGACTCTTTCGCAGCCGTAGACCACAGTTGTGTGGTCTTTCTTACCTAAGAGCTTGGCAATTTGGGGGAAAGATAGGGAAAGGCAATCCTTGAGGAGGTACATGGCCATTTGGCGAGCAAGGTTGAGTTCTTTGCTGCGCCGGTTGCTCTTGAGGTCTTCTGGAGATAGATTGAAGAAAGCGGCTACGGATTCTATAACTTTATCCGGGGATAGCCTTTCCTCCTCCTCTTTTTTCAAGGTTATGTAAGCCGTCTCCAGAGTCGGTTTCATCCCTATAAATTGGATGTAAGCTATGAATCGGTTTAAAGCCCCCTCCAATTCCCTCACACTGCCTTGGATTTGAGAAGCGATGAATTCCGCTACTTCATCTGGTAGTTCCAATCCTCTGCGGGAAGCTTTGGCTTTCAAGATAGCGATGCGGGTTTGTAGGTCAGGGGGTTGGATTTCTACAACAAGTCCTCCTTCAAACCTGGACCTTAACCTCTCTGCCAAGAGGTGCAAGGTCTTTGGCGGCCGATCGCTGGCGATAACGATTTGCTTCTGGAATTTGTGGAGGGCGTTGAAGGTGTGGAAAAGCTCTTCTTGAACCCCTTCCTTTCCCGCCAGAAATTGGATGTCATCTATGAGGAAAAGGTCAATTGAGCGGTAGCGGAGGCGGAAATCCCCGGTACGTTTGCAACGGATGGAGTTTATGAAGTCGTTTGTGAAATCCTCGGCGGAAACGTAAAGGGCTTTCCGGTGGTTTTTGATGGCTTGGTGGCCTATAGCATGGAGGAGGTGGGTTTTGCCGAGGCCTACGCCACCGTATATGAAAAGGGGATTGTAGGCTTGGGCTTTACCTGTGGCTACTGCCAGAGCTGCATTGTAGGCCAGCTTGTTCCCAGGTCCTACGGTAAAGGTCTCAAAGGTGTAATCGGGATGGAAGGAAAAAGGCTTAGCTTTTTCTTGGAGTAAGGGTGGAATTTCCTTTGGCTGGGGGGGTGGAGGAGGTTGAACCACAAAGTGTATCTCCACCGTTCTCCCCATGATGCTGGAAGCGGTCCTCTTTATGAGACCCAGGAGTCTGTTTTCAAGCCAGTCTTTGGCGAAGGCGGTCGGAACCCCTATTACGAATGTCCCATCCTCGTAACCCAGGAAAGTAGTGCCTCGCAGCCAGGTATCAAAGGTGGCCTTGGTCATTTTAAGTTGTAATTCCCCAATAGTAGCTTGCCAAACCTCTTCTGGCTTCACGGGGAATCCTCCAAGAGCAATGGGCAAGATACATTTTAGCCTTTAGCTGGTTGGGTGGCAATGGCCTGTGAGGAAGTAGCAATTTTATCCTTTAGCGTTATACCACTAATAGTTGGGGGGCAATCCTATGGTGAAGCCTAAAAGATGAGGAACCGCAGTCCGCTCTTGGCCTCACTTTTTTAAGCTTGCCCACTTTTTTACTCCATGCTATACTTTAGCGGCATTAAATTGAGGGGGTAAAGCCATGCCCGACCGTCAAACGCTGATGCAGCTAAGCAAAGAGGAGCTCATCGGCCTTCTGGAAGACGCAGCCAGGAATTGGCTCGCCCATGATGGCCTGTGGTTTTTGGCCGTGGAGGAAGCTTGCGGGATGGATATGGCTATCAAGTTGGATCAAAAGGCATGGGAGCAGTTTTCGGCGATTGAGGCTAAGAGGATAATGAAGAGATTAGGCATGGAACCTGGGGGAGGACTTAAAGCCCTCAAAAAGGCCCTTCAGTATCGCCTTTATTCTTACATCAACCGCCAGGAGATATTGGAGCCCGATGAGAATACGCTCATATTCCGGATGAATGAATGCCGGGTTCAGGAAGCGCGCAGGAGCAAAGGCCTCCCCGATTTCCCCTGCAAATCCGTCGGTTTAGTGGAATATTCAGTTTTTGCCCATACCATTGACCCCCGCATAAAGACCCGGTGCATAGCTTGCCCGCCTGACCCTCATCCTCCCGAATTTTGGTGCGCGTGGGAGTTCAAATTGGAGGAATAAGGGGATGGCCCGCATAGGCCTCAATGCCCGAAACGATGTCTTCTTCCCCGAGGAAGACTTTAGGCTCATTCAAGAAGCGCGCATTGAGACTCTCAAAATCCTCTCCCTGACCGATGTTTCAGTTTGTGAGAGGATTCGGAGGGAAAATCCTTCCATAGAGTTCATCGTCAGGCTTTGGGATAAGGGCTTCGGATTGGGGAAACATCCCACACCTCAGGAGTTTGTGGATAGGATTGCGCCCCGCATCCAAGCTTTCCGCCCCTATGCTGAGAAGTTTGAGGTTCACAACGAGCCTAACCACTTCCATAGGATTGAAGGGTGGGGCTCGTCCGATGATCAGGCGAGGGACTTCAGGGATTGGTATATTGAGGTATTGAGGAGGCTTAAGGAGCTTTTCCCTTGGGCTAAATTCGGCTTCCCAGGCTTGGCCATAAATTACCCCCATCGGGACCTGGAATGGCTTGAGATTTGCCGGGATGCTGTTGAAGAGTCCGATTGGCTCGGTTGCCATTGTTATTGGCAATACGAGAACCACCTTTCCCCGGAATGGGGATTGAGGTTCAAGCTGTACCACGAGCTTTTTCCCCATAAGCCTATTGAGATAACGGAGTTCGGTGATTCAACCCCGAACCTTTCGCCAGAGGAGAGGGCCAGGAAGTATGTAGAGTACTATCAGGAGCTATACAAGTATCCCTACGTGAACTCGGCTTGTTCTTTCATCGCTTCCTCTCCTGACCCGGTTTGGGCACCTTTTGTTTGGCGGACTGAGGAAGGGGTATTCCAGCCGGTGGTTAAAGCTGTGGCCCTTATGCCCCGGAGGCCTCCTGCCCGGTACTTTGAAGAGACTGGCTTCAGCGTTGGCAGGCCTTTCTTGGACCTGCTGGACAAAATCGGCCTGGAAATTTGTGGCTTGCCTATCTCCGAAGAGTTGGAGGAGGACGGAATTCGGGTCCAATATTTCCAGAAGGTCCTCATGGTACGTCTTCCTTCGGGCGAAGCGGCTCTGGGGAACGCAGGGGAAGAATTGCTGAAGGTTAAGGAGGAATTGGAAGGGCTTAGGGCAAGCTTGGAAGGTCCAGCGCCAGTGCTGGAGCCAATCATAGAGGACATATCAGCAAAGCTACCCAAGCATCCTTCTGAGCGCTATCCTCGGAGGGAGCTTTCGGCCATAAAGTACTTAGTTGTGCACCATTCAGCCATTACGCCCGATAAGGGGCCTGAAATCATTGCCCGCTACCATGTGGAAAAGCAGGGTTGGCCAGGGATCGGTTACCATTACTTCATTGACTCTCAAGGCAGAATTTACCAGACCAATCCTCTGGAAGTAATTTCTTACCATGCCCGTGCTTACAATGCTTCTGGAGTTGGTATTTGCCTGGCTGGGGATTTCACCAACTCTACTCCGCCCATGGCCCAGATTTCAGCTCTCGGCCACCTCTGTGCTTTCCTCTTGGAGAAGTTAAGCCTTGATAAGAGCGCGATTGTTGGCCACCAAGAGCTTGTCCCCACTATATGCCCAGGAGGTAGGTGGAACGAGTGGAAGAGTTTGGTTCTCAAGGCCGTGGATGAAGCTCCTCGCCGAAGTTTTAAGCCCCTTTATCACTATATGCTCTTTTGGCAGAAAGAGGATGATTGGGCTTCTGAGGAATGGGAAGCGGCCAAAAGTTACGTGGCTAAGTTCCGACCTGCTTGTGGCTTCTCCGTTAGGGAAGCCCTCCAGGCTCGTTACGTAACTATCGTTGGGAACGAAGACAAGGTAGGGAAAGAGACGGAGGAGCTTTTACTCCGTTCCGGCTGCAAAGTTGAGCGCCTTTCCTACGCTGATATTGCCTCTTTGAAAGAGCTTCTGGACGATATGGTCACGAAAGGGAAACGTTTCCTCACCTTAGTTTAAGGAGGAGCCATGGCTATCCCAAGTCCAGCTTTTCACAAACGTATCCAGGAAGGACTGTCAAATGCTTTCCTCCAGGAGGCTTTGAGGCGGGCTACCAAGACGGCTTTAGCCAGTCGGGATAAAGCTTTCAGTATTTTGCCCGGCGCTGAGGAAGTTCGTGACCGTGCTCGTGCTATCCGCGCTCACACGATTGCCAATCTTGACCGCTATTTAGAACTTTTTGCCCGCGAGGTTGAGCGGCGCGGGGGTAAAGTGTTTTGGGCTTCTACAGCCGAGGAAGCGTGCACATACATCGTAAACTTGGCCCGCGCTCGGGGTATATCCCTGATCGCTAAGAGCAAGTCCATGGTTAGCGAGGAGGTTGGCCTTAACCACGCCCTGGAAGCCGCCGGGATTAAGGTGGTGGAGACTGACTTGGGAGAGTTCATCATCCAACTTGCCGGGGAGCGCCCGTCTCACATCACTGCGCCAGCGATACACAAACGACGGGAAGATGTCTCGGAGCTCTTCCAGAAGCATCTGGGGATGCCCCCAACTTTGGAGATTCCAGCCATGACCGCCGCGGCCCGCCAGGCCCTTCGCCAGATCTTCTTGGATGCAAACATGGGGATAAGCGGGGTAAACTTCGGTATCGCTGAGACGGGGACCCTGGTTTTGGTGACTAATGAGGGCAACGGCCGCATGGTGACAACGCTACCCCCCATCCATGTGGCTCTTATGGGCATTGAACGGGTGGTTCCAACCTGGGAGGACACGGAAATTCTGTTGCGGTTGATAGCGCGTAGCGCCAGCGGTCTGCCTCTCACCGCTTATGTTTCTTTCCTCACTGGGCCCCGTCGCCCCGAGGAGCCTGATGGGCCTGATGAGCTCCACGTAGTGCTGGTGGATAATGGCCGCTCCCGCTGGTTAGGCACTCCAATGGAGGAGGCCCTGTACTGCATTCGCTGTGGGGCTTGCCTTAACGCTTGCCCAGTTTACCAAGCCATTGGCGGTCATGCCTACAATAGTGTTTACCCAGGACCGATCGGAGCGCTTGTGACTCCAATGCTGTTTGGTGAAGCGGGGATAGAATTAGTTTACGCCAGCAGCTTATGTGGAGCTTGTCAGGAGATTTGTCCAGTGCGCATTTCCACTCCTGATTTATTGGTCCGCTGGCGGATGGAAAGCAGTCACCTTCTGCCAGCCTGGGAGCGAGCTGGGCTGTGGATTTACGCATTGATTGCCAGCCACCCCCGGGTTTGGGAACTGTTTGGCCGCTTGGGGACGGGAATCCTGCGTCGCTTGGGGCGTGATGGTTGGATGCGCCGGGGTATTGGTCCACTGCAAGGTTGGACCTCAGTGCGGGATCTACCGCTCCCGCGGCGTCCAGCCTTTAGAGACTGGTGGAAATCACGAGAGGGAGGTGCCCAATGAGTAATCCAGTGCTGGAACGTGTTCGCGAGCGAGCTACCCATCAGCCAGTGCCGCTGGGATCGGTCCCACCTCTGCCATTTGATGCGCCCCAGGGGAGTGCAGAAGCCATTGAGAGGTTGTGGACCGCGTGGAAGGAGATTGGGGTACAAGCGGTTCGTTGCCGTACTGAACTTGAGGCCTTCCAGGAGCTCGTTGCCCAGTTACGGGAGCGGAAAGTCCGGAATGTGCTTGTGGATTCCCGCACTGCCCGTGCATATCCCGGCTTGATGGGGGCTCTTGAGGGCGCACAGCTGAGTGTGATTAGCGGCGTTCTCCCTCAGGAAGAAAGCGAGCGTTATACCGAATTGAAGCGCTGGGCGACAGCTGAGGCCAGTGTGACCGATGTGGTGGCAGCCTTTGCTGACTCTGGGACGCTTTGGGTAGCTGGGGGCGCAGGAGGGATGCGTTGCGCGTCCCTATTGCCTCCATTGCACGTAGCCTTAGTCCGACGGACACAGGTATATCCATGTATGGCCACTTGGCTGGCTGAGGCCCGAGCCTCAGGAGAGCTGCAGAATTGGGTTGAGGAAAGTAGTAGCCTAATTGCCATTACTGGGCCAAGCCGGACCTCGGATATTGAGAAGACGGTGGTCTTAGGGGTGCATGGGCCAAGGGAGGTAATAGCAATTCTAATTGAGGAGGCTCAACGATGAAGGTTCAGCTCTTCGCCACTTGTCTTGTGGACTGGTTTCGGCCTGAGATTGGGATTGCGACAGTGCGGCTCCTGGAGCGGGCCGGAGTAAAAGTAATTTTCCCGGAAGCCCAGACTTGTTGCGGTCAGATTGCATTTAACGTGGGGCGTTGGAAGGAAGCCCAGATGATAGCTGAACACTGGGTGCGGACCTTCTCTCCTGAGCTCCCAGTTGTTTCCCCCTCCGGCTCATGTGTGGCAATGGTTCGCCACAATTATCGGATGCTCTTTGAGGGGCATCCTCTCTATTCACGTTGGGAGGCGTTGGCCGCCCGCACGTATGAGCTCAGCCAATTTTTGGTAGACGTCTTAAGGATTGAAGACCTTGGTATCAGGCGTAATGGTGTGGTGACGTGTCATATCTCGTGTCATACCCAGCGTATGTTGGGGGTGGGTGAAGCTCCGGAGCGTCTGATACAAGCTACTGGTGCAGTATATCGCCCATTGCCGGAGGCAAACGTCTGCTGCGGGTTTGGTGGGCTATTCTCCCTGCATTTTCCTGAAATCTCTGGGGCGATGCTTGCGCGAAAGATTCAGGCCATCCAAGCCACTGGAGCAGAAGCGGTCCTGGCCCCTGACTGGAGTTGCCTTATGCACATCGGTGGCGGGTTGCACCGCATGGGCCTACCAATCCGTGCTGTTCACTTGGCTGAGTGGCTGATGGAAGGAGAATAGCTTTAGGCCTGAAGGAAAGTTGGAAGTTATGGGCAGAATTGTAGCTTTTTTGCTCATTTTGGCTTCCTTGGTAACAGGATGCGCTGAGGTTCCGGAGATTAAACCCGGTTTTGTAGAGGCCTCTGGGACAATTGAAGCCACTAAGATAACAGTGGCCTCGGAAATAGGCGGGAGGGTTTTGGAGGTAGCAGTAAAAGAGGGGGATGAAGTCCACGCCGGAGCCATCCTAATCCGTTTGGATGATTCCGAAGCGAGGAAGAAGGTAGCGGAGGCGGAGGCAGCTCTTAAGGAAGCCAAAGCCAACCTTGAGAAAGCGGAGAAAGGAGCTACCCCTGAGGAACTCCGTTTAGCCGAAGCCGCTTTTGGTCAGGCTTTAGCCCGCAGGGATGCTGCCAAATCGGCCTGGGATGATGCTTTGGCTTCTTTAAAAGCTCTCCAGGAGCTGGAGGTGGAGATAGAGAAGGCCAAAGCTGAACTTGTGGCCGCGGAAGGGGAGATTCAGAAGGCTGAAGTTCAGCTCCGCATAGCTCAGGTAATGCGTGATCGCTACCAGGGTGATGGTTCGGCCCAGGGGAAAACCCTTTATACCTCTTACTCACACCAGGCAGAGGCGGCGGAATGGGCTTTAGAAGCGGCTAAGGCCAGGAGGGAAGCTGCCGAGCAAGCTTTGAAGGATTTGGAAGAAAAGAAATCCAAACCTTACGCTTACCTTCTCAAGGTTTACCAAGCTGAGGGGGAATATCGGCAGGCGGAGGCTTACCTACTGATAGCTCAGGCCGAGCTGGACAAAGTCAAATCAGGGGCGAGGCCGGAGGAGATAGAGCTGGCCCGTGCGGCCTTAGAGCAAGCTGAGGCCGCTTTAGAGATGGCCCGCTACTCCTTGGCCAAGCATACCATATATGCCCCTATCTCCGGCTTTGTATCCGAGTGCACGGTAAAAGTTGGAGAAAGCATACAACCGGGCAAACCCCTTGTCACCATCGCTTCATTGGAGGAGGTGGAGCTTACCTTATACATACCCCTCTCCAAGCTGGGATATGTGCACTTGGGCCAGGAGGTGGAAGTTCGGGTTGATGCTTATCCAGGGGAAGTCTTTAAAGGCGAAATCGTATACATCTCCCCCGAGGCTGAATTCATCCCCCAATCCGTTCAGACGAAGGAGGAGAGGGTAACCCAAGTTTTTGCCCTGCGGGTCAAGCTTCCTAACCCTGAGCACAAGCTCAAGCCTGGAATGTATGCGGATGCGATTATTCGGAAGCGATAAGGGGAAGCTCAAGGCTTAAGCTGCAAGAGCTGGCCGAGGGCTCGCCCAAGGTGTCAGCCTCTTTTTGCCTTTGGCCAGAGGTCGGCCTTTGCCGACCTTTGTTAAACTGAGGAGGGCTGGAGCACACTCTGATATAACAAAAATTTGCCAAATTGGCAGGGAGCGATTACAATGTTACAAAATCAAACTTAAAACCCTGCTGGGGCGCTTTAGGGGAAACCAGGCTTAATGCCTGGGATTGCATTGTCGCAGAGGAAAGCGAAAATGGGGGCTCGGCCAATTATTTCTTTCCGGCAGGTGAACAAGTGGTTCGGGAATTTACATGTCCTGCAAGACATCACCCTGGATATCTATGAAGGGGAAGTAGTAGTGATTTTTGGCCCCAGTGGGGGTGGTAAGAGCACCTTGATCCGCACTATCAACCGGCTGGAGCCCATTGACTCCGGCGAGCTCTGGGTAGATGGCTTTCCGGTCCATGATCCCAACATCAACATTAATCGCCTCCGCCAGGAAATTGGGATGGTCTTTCAGCAGTTCAACCTCTTCCCTCACCTCACGGTACTGGAAAACATTATCCTTGGGCCGGTACATGTGAAGAAGATGCCCCGGGCAGAAGCAGAGCGGCTGGCTATGCAGCTGTTGGAACGGGTAGGGATTCCCGAGAAGGCCAATGCTTATCCAGCTCAGCTTTCAGGTGGCCAGCAGCAACGGGTGGCCATCGCTCGTGGTTTAGCCATGCGGCCGAAGATTATGCTCTTTGACGAGCCGACCAGCGCCTTAGACCCTGAAATGATTAAGGAGGTTCTTGATGTAATGGAGGATCTGGCCCGTGAGGGTATGACCATGGTGGTGGTCACTCACGAGATGGGCTTCGCCCGGCATGTAGCGGACCGCATGGTATTCCTGGAAAGTGGCCGGATTGTAGAGATTGGGACGCCTGATGAGATCTTCGAGAACCCCAAACACGAGCGCACCCGTGTCTTTCTAAGTCAGGTCCTGCGCCATTAGTGAAAAAATCTCCCGTTGCGTCTTCATCCCCGCGGCGGGAGGTTAATATTTATCTTAGGAGGTGGATGATGTTTAAGCGCATAGTTTTGCTCAGCCTGGCTCTTGTTATAATCTTGGCCTCCTGTAAGGCACCGGCTGCAGTGACGCCAACCCCTAAAAAGGGCCGTGTTCCCCTCGCTCCTGAAGGGACCCTTCTACGCAAAATCCAGGACCGCGGCAAGCTGATTTGTGGCACCAAGTATGACATCCCCACCTTCGGCTATCTCAATCCCAAGACCAACCAGGTGGAAGGCTTTGATGTGGAGATTTGCCGCGCCGTGGCGGAATACATCTTCGGCGATCCAAACGCGGTAGAGATTAAGGAGGCCATCTCAAAGAACCGCATCCCCTTCCTCAAAGAAGGCGTGGTAGATATTGTGGCCTCAACGATGACTATCAACGAGGAACGCCTGAAGGAGATTGATTTCTCCATTGTCTATTACGTCGCTGGTCAGTCCCTCTTGGTCCCCAAAAATAGCCCAATAAAAGGCGTGGATGACCTCAAAGGGAAGCGTGTGGGCACCGTGAAGGGCTCCACCTCGGAGAAGAACATCCGAGCCATCTCTGAACAGAAAGGGCTGAACATTGAGGTAGTGCTTTTTGACACCTACTCGGAAGCTGTGGCAGCCATGGATGTCGGCCGCGTGGATGCGGTGACCACTGATGATATCATCCTCTATGGCTTCGTGCGCCAGGAGCCGGATAAGTGGAAGGTGGTCGGGGAGCGCTTCTCAGTGGAGCCCTATGGTGTAGGGGTGAAGAAAGGCGAGAAGGAGCTCCTTGAGGTGGTCAACGCAGTGATTAAGGAGCTCAAGACCTCAGGCCGCTGGAAGGAGATATACAAGAAGTGGATACCCAGCGACGTGGTGCCCGAACCCCCGCCGGATGACTGGAGGGCGGCGAAATAACCATGAACCTCCCTGATGGATTAACCTCCTCTATCTGCCTGGACTGCGTGCATTTCACTACTGCGGAGCCAGAATCCAATTTATGAGCACGGCAGAAGTCTGGCATTACCTCCTTCTGGGGCTTTGGACAACCCTGCGGCTCTCTTTAGTCAGCATGGGGGTGGCACTGGTCTTGGGGACGCTGATTGGGGTTATGCGAGTCTCACCAGTGCCCCCCCTCCGCTGGTTTGCTGCTGGATATGTGGAATTCTTCCGGGACATCCCGCTGTTGCCGGTGCTGGTCTTTGTCTACAGCGGGCTGCCCAAAGCGGGTATCCGGCTTCCCACCTCTTTTGATAGCGCTGTGGCTGGGCTGGGGGTTTACACGGCTGCCTTCGTGGCCGAGGTAGTGCGCGCTGGCCTCCAGTCGGTCCACCGAGGCCAAATTGAAGCTGCCCTCTCCTTGGGCATGTCTTTCTTTCAGATGATGCGCTTGGTTGTGCTGCCTCAGGCCTTCCGTATGATGATACCGCCCCTGGGCACAGTGTTCATTGCTCTGGTGAAAAATACATCCATTGCCTCAGCTATTGCCGTTGAGGAGCTACTGTATCAAGCAGAGTTTGTCATCGGCCGCACCTTCGCTGACTGGCCGATGTTGATAGCCTTTCTCCTTTATCTGGTAATCACTGTGCCTCTGAGCGGGCTGGTTAATTTCTTAGAGCGCCGTCTGCGGATTCTCTTCTGAGGTTAGGAAGATGCAAGCTCAGGAGCGACCTTGGCAGACCTTGGTGGGTGTGGGAATCGTGCTGCTGTTGCTTCCCCTGGCTTTCAAGATGAAGCCAGTGCGATTCGTGCCATTCCTTGAGGGAGCCACTTGGCGTTTCCTGGCTCTGGGGTTGCTCCTTACTCTGGAGGCCTCCATTATCGCCATTTTGGCCAGTATCCCCTTGGCTTTGTTCTTTGCCTTGGCCCGCCATAGTGGCCCATCCTGGCTGCGCTACCCAGTTATCGCTCTGGTGGAAGGCATCCGGGCTCTTCCCCTTTTAGGACTGATGTTCTATTTATTCCTGCGCTTGAGCGCTTTGGGCCGGGATATGGGAATTGAAGCCCTGACCCGACCCGACGCGGCAGTGATAGTCGCCCTCTGGCTCTACACCGGTGCCGTGAATGGCGAGGCCCTGCGCGCAGCCATCCTTTCCCTGCCTAAGGGTCAGTGGGAAGCAGCCCGCTCCTTGGGCCTGACCTATGGCCAAGCGATGCGTTTAGTCATTCTCCCCCAAGCTTTCCGGCGGGCCCTTCCCCCGCTTGTGGCTCAGTTCGCCACCTTGGTGAAGGACACCTCCTTGGGGGCTATTATCGGGTTCATTGAGCTTTATCGGCGGGGGGTAATCATATTCCAGGGGGAACGCAACCCTATGGAGACCCTTTACGTGGTCTCTGTAATCTACTTCCTCATCAACTACGCCCTTGGCCGGCTGGCCGATATGTTGGAGCGCCGGCTGGGGCTCCGCCGCGGGTAAACAAACCGCAGTATGCTCCACCTCAGAGTTTTTACTTGCTAAACTGGCTTTTTCGCTTATAATATTAACCACATTTCATGCGAGGCGAAGGCAGGTGTTTGAAAGTCTA
>CAYOIS010000016.1:0-18850 GCA_964404055.1 uncultured Anaerolineae bacterium
TCCCTCCCTCCGTAAAAATGATACCATCGGTTTGGGGGTTAGTCAAAACGGGGCTTTACATAGCAGCTATTTTAGAGCCCACGAGGAAGGCAAAACCTTTAAGCGGGCTTGATGTATTTAAGATACCTTCGCCACGCTTCCTTCCACTGAAAGCTGCGAGCTCTCCAAGTGCCTACAATCCCGTAAGGCAAAAACACGACTATAAGCACGAAAGCTATTCCGAAAAACAGCATCCAAGAAGGCCCGAATAAACGATTAAGCCAGTAGCCCAAAAGGTGGACGATAGCAGCTCCTAATACTGGGCCACTTAGCGTTCCTACCCCGCCTACAATCGTCATAGCAAGCACTTCTATAGTGGTGCTGACACTTAGAACTGAGGGGGTGACGCCCAGGTTAAAAAGGGCGTTCAGGGCCCCGGCCAAAGCAGCCATTAAACCCGAAGCCATAATAGCTATAAGTTTGTAGATGAACGGATTGTATCCCAACATTGCGACGCGCTCTTCATTTTCCCGGATTGCTATCATGACTTGGCCAGTAGGAGAATTAACCAATCGGCGGGCGGCCATGTACATTATGGCGAAGAAGAAGAGGGTGAAGAAGTAGAAATTAGTCCGGTGCTCAATGGGGTTAAGGAATGGAGGAGGATAAATCCCATGCAAGCCATCATCTGCCCCAGTATATTGGCGGAAATCAGTGGCTTCAGCAAGGATGTAAAAGAATTCAGCGAAGGCCAAGGTAACCATTGCAAGGTAAACACCTCGCACGCGCAGGGAGAGAGCGCCGATAACGAAACTCTGGAGCAAAGCCACGACTATTACTGCTCCCATTGCTTCCCAAAGTGGCCAACGTGCGTGTTTAATCAAAAGACCAAGAACATATCCACCTGTCCCGTAAAACATAGCATGGCCAAAGGAAATTATACCAGTGTAACCTAAAAGCAAATCATAACTCATGGCAAAAACGCCCAAGATGAGCATTTGGATAACCATACCCTGCCAGAACTTAGCATGGCCTGTTTCGGCTAAAGCGATGAGCCAACTAAGGCCTTTTAGCCCTGGCTTTACACGGGCTGGCTCTCCTATGGTTAAGCCTGCGATAAAGGGGAAAACGATTAGTAAAATTACCAAAAGCCAGTTTAGGTACCGGGTTTGCACTTTCACGGTCTCACCTCTTCTTCCCGAAAATTCCAGAAGGACGCACTAAAAGTACTAAAGCCATCACAAGGACAATGGAAGCTCGCGCTATAGCAGGGGAAGCTTTCCACGCTTGTGCCATACCCGGGAAAGTAAAACCAGTAGTTACCAAAGTGTCTCCGAAAGCGCGGGCCAACCCTAATATCAACGCTCCCACTGCTGTCCCAGCGTAATTTCCCATTCCCCCAATAACTACTGCAATGAAAGCTTGAAGCTGGAAAATTCCACCCATATCTGGGTAAACACCTACGAAAGGAGCCGCTACTACCCCTCCTAAGGCAGCTAACGCTGAGCCAATGGCGAAGACTATTGTAAAAACACGCCGAACGTTAATACCCAGAGCTTCTACCATTTCACTATCTTGGACCCCAGCACGGATTATCATCCCCAAACGCGTGTAGCGCAAAAGCAAAGTGATGACTACAAACATGAGCAAACCTATGAAGATAATGAAAAGGCGGTAGGAGGGGAACGCGCGTCCAACAATGTAGATAGAGGAGCAACGTTCTCTGAACCAAGCAAAAATGTTAGGAGAAATGCAGCTTACGGCAAACAATGAAGGGGGAGACATCGGAGCGCGGCCTTCTTTGCCCCAGATAAATTTGACTAATTCCCCTCCAACAAACATCAGGCCAAGTGTTAAAACAATCTGAGCGATAGGACGGCCGTAAAAAGGACGGATAAAATAGCCTTCAATTAACGCACCTAAAATTGCCCCTACCACTACAGCTGCAACCATCGCTAAAAGAAAGCGCAAGTCAACCGAAAGGCTGAGGAGGAACTTTTCCAAGAAATTACGCTCTACGAGTATAAGGAAAGCCGCGGCAGTAAGGCCTAAGATGTAAGAGATATGGCGGTAAATAACTACAGGCTTTTCTTTCCCTTTTCTCCAGAAGCTTGGCCCCAGGCTCAAAAGCAATCCGGATAAAACCATCCATCCTAAGCGGGAAGCCATCCGGGCTAAGGGCTCTTGGGCAAGAGCTGTTGGGATAGCACCTCCTGGAGTAGTGGGTTCAAATGCGACTAAGGGCCGCAAAGGAAATCCCCTGAGTCCCCACCATAAAGTGACTAAACCAATTGAAACCAATAAGAGCGATAATACTCTGTTTTGTCCCCCTGCAACATTTTGTTTGCTAAAAAATTGGTTAAGCAAAGTGCCTGCCGCTACTCCAGCGCTCAAAGCCAGGAAAAGTGGCAAGGTGTTCAAAATTAGGCGAGGGTTTCCAAAAAAAGTGTAGCCAATATAGGCACCGATCATAAAAATAACTCCGTGAGCGAAATTCAGGACATCCATTAGCCCGAAGATAAGAGAAAGTCCTGCCCCTAAAAGAAAATATAAAGAGGCCAATGTCAGACCCGATAAAAGTGTAGCTGTGGCTTTAGAAACACCAAAGTTCCAGTAAACCAAAATTATTATGCCCAAAATAATTAAAAAAGAAGCAAGTGCTTCTCGGTAAGCTTTCATTTAACCCCTCCTATACTACAGCCCCCAAGTAACGACGCACGGTTTCTGGCTCTTTCAGGAGCTCTGACATTAAACCACTACTGATAAGTCGGCCATCGTCTATCAAAGTATAGTACGTGGCGAGGGAGCTGGTCATTTGAAAATTTTGGTCCACTAATAGGATGGTAACTTCGGATGAAAGTTGGCGTATAGCTGACATTAACTCCCGCACTAATAAGGGAGCCAAACCTTCGCTTGGCTCATCAATCAATAAGAGCCGATTGTCAGGTACGAGGGCGCGAGCTATGGCCAGCATTTGTTGTTGCCCCCCTGAAAGGTTCCCAGCAGGAAGCTTGTAAAGCTTTTTAAGGTCAGGGAAAAGGGAAAAAATGAAATCAGCCTTGCGCTTAAGTTCACCTTTTCGGCGCTCTGCGATGCGGAGGTTCTCCTCCACAGTAAGGTTGGTGAAAATAGCTCTGTGTTCTGGGACATAGCCGATCCCTAAAGATGCTATTTCGTAAGGGCGAAGGCCTTGGATTTCTCTGCCCGCAAAGATTATTTTCCCACTACGAGGTGGAGTTAAGCCCAAAATAGATTTGAGGGTAGTGGTTTTGCCAGCCCCATTGCGCCCAAGCAGAGCGGTCACGCTTCCTTCCGGTACCGTCAATGATACTCCTTGGAGTATATGGAACTGGCCAATGTAAGTGTGAATATCGTGCACTTCTAAAAGAGGGTTCACCTCTGCCTCCCTAAAGTTCTCCTAAATAGGCTTGTTGGACTTGTTCGTTGGCTTTTATTTCCTCCGGAGTTCCTTCTGCCAGAATCCGCCCTTGATGCATAACGGTTATTACATCAGAAAGGCCCATTACCACTTCCATCTTATGCTCTACAAGCAAAATGGTGTGTTTTCCTTCTTCACGCAATGAGCTTATAAGCTTCATAAAAGAAGGAATCTCCTCTGAAGCCATTCCAGCCGTAGGCTCATCCAATAGCAATATCTCCGGGTCCGTAGCCAGAAGAAGGGCTATTTCCAATTTCCGCTGATCCCCATGAGGAAGAGCTCGGGTCAAAAAGTGTTCTCGGCCTTTAAGGCCAACTTTACGGATAATCTCCAAGGCTTTTTCTTCATATTCCCGGTAGTGACGGTAATGGCTCCAAAAATACAGGCTATGAGGGCCGCGAGCTTGTGCTGCCAATCTCACGCTTTCTAACACTGTCAAGTTGGGAAAGAGGTTGGTTATTTGGAACGAGCGCCCTATGCCCTTACGGGCTATTTCGTAAGGTGGAAGACCAGTAATATCCTGGCCTCGCAGTAATATCCGGCCTGCAGTAGGGGTAAGGACACCACTTATAAGGTTAAAGAGCGTGGTTTTACCTGCGCCGTTGGGACCGATTATGGCATGAAGCTGGCCTTCACGGACTTTTAGGGATACATTGTCAACTGCTACAAGGCCATCAAACTCTTTACGGAGGTTCCGAGTTTCCAAAATTACCGCTGGTTCCATAGGCCTACCCTTGGTGCTGCGGGGGAGATTGCCTCCCCCGCAGCCGTAAATTTTTTGGTTTACGGGCACCGATGCTTATATTGATCCGGCAGCAGGCAAGGTGGCGCTGCCTCTTCCGGAGCAAATTCGCGGATGAGCTCCACGAACCTAAACTCTGGGTCCGTTACGTTAACCAGGCGGACGTAATAAAGCGGATAGAGGCATACGTGGTCGTAAGGCCTTATAATGTACTTGCCGTTAGGACCATCAAAGGAGAAGTTATCCTCGTAGACTTTAATGAGGGCGTCGGCACTGGCATCACCGTTGGTTCGCTTCAATCCCTCTACGACCATGATGGCAGCAGCCATCCCACCAGCGGTGAAGAGGTCGGGTGGAGTGCCGTATTTCTCCTTGTGGCGTTTGACCAACCAGTCGTTTACCGGGTTCTTGGGTAGGGTGTAGTGGTATACAATGATTCCTGTAGCCCCAATAGCGTTAGCGTAACCTGCTGCCAAGGTCTGGTTGTCGCCGATGCCGGTACCCACTATCATTTTATCAAAGATTCCTAGCTCCTGCATCTGCTTGAACAGAGGTACGAAGCCTGCCCCAGCCCAAGTGATGATTAGCACCTCAGCCCCGGAGTCCAAAACCTGGTGGAGATAAGGGGTGAAGTCAGTTGTGTCAAAGGGGATGAACACGGCACCGCAACCTTTTGGATCATCGTTAATGGGGAAGGTGCCACCACCAGCTTTTATTACCGCGTAGAAGGCGCAGGCCGAGCCCCAGCCAAAAGCATAGTCGGGGGCGATCTGAACGAAAGTCTTCCCGAGGCCCAGGAGTCCTTGGCCCATCACTATAGCGTCCTGATAGTTAGTACGGCTGGTGCGGAAGGTGTAGGGGTTGAAGTTTTTGCCAGTTATATCGGTAGCAGCGGCAGGTTCGGCTATGAGGATGATTTTGTATTCTTCGGCGATTTTCTGGACGGCCATGGTAGCTCCGGAGCTAGGAGCGCCCACTAAAATTTCAACCCCTTCAGATTCAATGAGCTCACGCGCTAAGTTTACGGCTTTGTCTGGGTCACTGGAGGTGTCTTTAATGATGACCTTGATGGGCCGGCCTGCTACTTCCATTGTGCCATTAGTAGCATATTCCAGTCCCAACTCAAAGCCGCGTTCCAGCATCGGCCCGTAAATCGCCAGAGGACCAGAATCATCGGTGAGAAGGCCAATCTTAAGAGGCTTACCGGCGAAAGGATACTTTGGAGCTGTCGGCGTGGGGGTTGGTGCAAGGGTAGGAGTTGGAGTAGGCACGACTGGAGTTGGGGTTGGCGTAGGCGCGGGCGCACAAGCTACTAGCACCAGCGACAGCCCAGCGATGAGAGTAATGGTCATCCACAGCAAATTTTTAACTTTCATTTTACCCCCTCCTTTATATTTTAGCTCGGTTTAACCAGTTTGCGGTGAGGTTGTGGCCCATTTCCGGAGCCGAGCGAGAAAGCCCAAGATTATGGAGTTGAAAGCTTGAGGGTCTTCCCAGCACGTAGCATGGCCAGCTTTGGGAATGATGTGGAACTCGGCTCCGGTAATGTTTTGAGCTATCTCCTCCGCATACCTTCTAGCTTTTAAAAGGTCATGTTCGCCTACAATAATGCAGGTAGGCACTTTTATTTCCTTCAACCGTTCTTTGATGTCTAACTTTAGGAAGCTCTCGCATAACCTTATGAAAGCATCGTAATCTAAAAGGGCGTAGCGTTCCAGGGCTTGAGCCATCAAGTCTGGATGGTCTTGGATGAATTTAGGGGAAAAGTTCCAAGGGACAGTAGCATTAAAGAGAACCTTGGGGTCTTTAGTCCGGGCAGCAGCAATCCAGCCTTCTACCACTGCCTGGAGCCAGGGGTCAACATGGCTAACGGCGTCGGCAACTATCAGGCTGAGAGTGCGGTCCGGGTAACGCAGGGCAAATGTCATGCTTATTTCACCACCATAAGATATGCCACCTATGTGGGCTTTTTGGATTCCCAGAGCATCCAATAAACCGGCTAAATCATCAGCGTGTTGTTCCATAGAGTAAGGGCCAGGAGGGTGATCAGATTGCCACATCCCACGGCAATCGTAAAGTAGCAGGCGGACATGTTTTGAAAGGTCAGCAGTTTGGAAGACCCAGCTGGCAGTGCTCATCAGGATGCCGTTAGAAAGCACTAAAACTTCAGCCTCTTTAGGGCCGTGCAATTCGTAATATATGTGGATGCCATTAACCTTCACTTTAGGCATGAGGTTCTCCTTGCTTCAACATCGCGGACCAAAACTAATGCCTCTCCATCACAGATGGGCTTACCTTCTGGATTCAAGCAAGTGGTGCGCAGATTTATAAGTTCTTTTTCCGGCCTCAGGCGCACAATCTCTACTTTAGCTGTGAGTTCTTCCCCAGGGTAGGCCGGTGCGAGGAAAAGGAAGCGTTGTTTGAGGTAATTGGTCCCCCAACCCGGAAGGCGTGTACCGAGAAGGCATGAGAACAGAGCTCCTATTAGTGGAGCAGGAAGCGGTGACTGAGGCAAGCCCATTTTGATAGCAATCTCCCTATCGGTGTAAAGGGGATTAGCATCTCCGGTAAGCGCAATGTATTCCTGCACATCCTGCAGGGAAAATGTGCGTTTCAGGTAAGCACTTTCTCCCAGTTGGAACCCCTTCAGGGTATGGCCTTCGCTACAATAAGCGGAGGAAATTTCACTCTCCGGAGCTTTAGGCCACTTTTCTAAAGGTCCGAAATAAACTACTGCTTGCCCTTGGCATCCTATCTCCCCATTCGGCCGGATAACAAGGGTTGTAAGCTTGGCCAAATTTTTCTCCCAATCCACGCTTGTTACCTCTCCTTGCACCGTTATCTCTTCACCAGCGTAAGTTGGCGTTGGGAACATTAATTCTTGGTAAAGCAAGATTGTGCCATGGCTAGGCAATTTAGTCCCCAACAGCGCAGAAATGAGGCTGAAGAGGAAAGCCCCATGAGCTACCGGTTTCCCAAACCGTGTGCGGGCAGAAAATTCTACGTCAACGTGGATAGGGTTATTGTCACCACTCAAGAGGGCAAAACATTCAAAGTCCTCTTGGGTTACCCTTCGCCTATATGTAATGCTCTGGCCAACTCTAATCGCTTTCATGCACCAAACCTTTTGCGGAGTTCGGTCTTCAAAACTTTACCTGCTGGGTTGCGAGGGAGCTTATCCACGAAAACTACAGATTTAGGGATTTTGTAGCGGGCAAGCTTCCCCTCGCAGAAGCGGATGACCTCCTCTTCGGTTAAGGTATAGCCTGGCTTGACTACAACGATGGCTTTCCCCACTTCTCCCCATTTGGGATCTGGCACTCCGATGACAGCTACTTCTGCTATTTGTTCCATTTGGTAGAGGACGTTTTCCACCTCAGCCGGGTAAACGTTCTCCCCTCCTGATATGTACATGTCTTTTAAGCGGTCAACGATGTAATAGTAGCCGTCTTCGTCCACCTTGGCCAAGTCCCCGGAGTGAAGCCAACCCTCGGTAAAGGCTTCAGCGGTTAATTCTGGTTGCTGCCAATAGCCAGGGGTAACACCTGGCCCTTTAATCCACAATTCCCCCACTTCTCCTGGAGGCACATCGCGGCCTTCTCTATCCACAATTCTGACGGCCACATGCATCTGCGGCTTGCCTACGGAACCGGCTTTGGAGATGGCATGTTCTTTGTCAATTAAGAAGACGGTGGGGCCAGTTTCAGTCATGCCAAAGCCTTGTTGGATGATTATTCCTCTTTCAGCGTACCAGTGGAGGAGGTGAACGGGCATAGGAGCACCGCCACAAGCCCAAGAGCGAACTCGCGAAAGGTCGTATTTGTTAAAATCAGGATGTTGGCTCATGAAGAGGTAAATCGCTGGCACGCCGAAGAAAACTGTGGCCTCTTCTGAAAGCCAGCGTAGGGTTTCAGCGGGGTCAAAGGCGCGCTGAATTATAGCTGTGCCCCCTACGTGGAAAGTCGGGTTGGCATAGAGGTTCAGACCACCAGTGTGGAAGGTAGGAAGAACGTTTAAGCTTACGTCTTCTGAAGTAAGGTCAATGGCAATGCCTATGTTAACAGCGTTATAGAACACCATTCCGAAAGTCTGAATGACACCTTTAGGCCGTCCCGTGGTTCCGGCAGTGTAGAGCAGATGCCAAACATCGTTTAGAGGGCGCAGAGGCATTGTAATGGGCTGGCCGCTGGCCTGAGCTAAGGCCTGCTCATAAGCCCATTCCCCTTCTGGAGCCTTCTCACCCAAGGCCATCAGTAATTTGGCAGATGTGCGCTCTTTTAAGAAGTGGGCAACTTCAGCAAATTCAGGGTCATAAATTAGGGCTTTAGGAGTTGAATCGTTAACGATGAGCTCCAGTTCCGGCGGGGCTAATCGCCAATTGAGGCAAACCAGTATAGCCCCGACTTTAGCGCAGCCGTAGAGGATTTCAAAATAATCGGTGGAGTTAGGAGCTAAGATGGCTACCCTTTCCCCCTCTTGTATCCTCCATTCATCACGCAAAAATTCGGCGAATCTACTGGCCCTTTCGTTAAATTGGGCGTAAGTCCACCTGCGGCCTGTCGCTGTATCAACTAAAGCTATTTTATTTGGGGAAAGTTCTGCTCGCTTCGCTAACCAGTCAAAGGTGTACATACTTACAGCCCTCGCATCAGGAACTCATGGAAGGCGGCGTTGAACTCTTCGGGCTTTTCAATAAATGGCGTGTGGCCGCAATCAGGGATTACTACTTCCCGGTAATAGCCTCCTTTGGCTTTGTAAAGGTCCAAGACCGCACGAATCTGGTCCAACATGGGTTGAGGAGGGCATTCTGCAGGCCCAGGCCAGCCCGGGACGAATCCCAGCGCTCCTAAAGTGGCGATGTCCCACATAGCGCTGTTTGAGACTACTAAATCGTCTGCGCCGCGTATCCAGAGGATGGGTGGTTTGGGCTGTATGTCTACAATGCCACTGGCGTCAAAGTATTTGCGGCTTATAGCGTTAATGACCCCCTTATTTCCTGGGGCAACGCCAGGCCAATGGGGTGAGGGAACGAAGTCCCCTGGATACCAATCATCTCCTACCCGCATTGAGAGCATGGCGCTGAGAAGTTCTTCTTCTCGCTTAGGGATAAACGGGGGTTTGAAGTAGAATTGGCGCATAACGTTACGGGGAGCCATCGGATGCTCAGTGCCTCTATACTGTTCTTTCACGAGGCGAACGAAGTCCGGATTTACACTGCCTGCTCCGGCTGGAGCCCCATCTTCGTAGCAGGGGGTTCCATTGACATCTTTGCTTCCGCTGTAGCCGTAAGGGGACATGGTGTCCACTAAAGTGATGGAAAGCAGGTCCTCGGGGTAAGCAATGGCATATTTCATCGCGATACCACCACCCATGGAGTGGCCGACTATGTGGAATTTTTTCAAGCCCATTGTTTGAACTAGCGAGCGGATATCCTCCACCATATCCCCAAGGCCGAGCGTTGCATCTATTGGAAGTGGCTCGGTATCCCCGTAACCTCGCATGTCAGGGGCAATGCCGCGGAAGCCGGACGGAAGGGCCAAAATAGTCTCCTCCCAGAAGGTGGAGGAGGAGCCATTCCCATGGATGAAGACCACGGGTATTCCTTCCTCCGGCCCTGTCGTGAGGACATGGATCTTAAGCCTTGGGGTTTGAATTATTTGAGAGGTTACCCCTTCCAAGGTCGGTATGCTGCCCATGTTACCCTCCTGTGAATTGTTTCTTTAATTCCCGCTTCAGGATTTTACCTGCCGCTGATATTGGAAGGCTTTCCATAAATACTATGCGTTTGGGGACTTTATAGCTGGCCAGGCGCTCTTTCAAGAAAGCTATGAGTTCTTCCTCAGTAGCCTTAGCCCCGGGCTTGAGGACTACGCATGCCAGGCCAACTTCTCCCCATTTGGGGTCAGGTACGCCGATAACGGCGCACATGTGGACCGCAGGATGCTCATATAAGGCTCTCTCAATTTCCACTGGGTAAACGTTTTCTCCCCCGGAGATAAACATGTCTTTTTTGCGGTCCACGATGTAGAAATACCATTCCTCATCGTAGTAAGCGAGGTCACCAGTGTGAAACCATCCTTCTTCGTCCAGCATTTCAGCGGTCGCTTCGGGGTCACCGAAGTAGCCGGAGCAGATGGAGGGGCCTTTGAGTACCAATTCCCCTATCTGCCTTGGCCCCAAAGGACGATTTTCATCATCTACGATGCGGGCATCTACATAGAAATTGGGACGGCCTATAGAACCTGCCTTACGGATAGCATCTTCTGGGGCTAAGGCGAAGATTCCGGGCCCAAATTCTGTCATCCCAAAGCCCTGCTTGAAGCAAACCCCCTTTTCACGGGTGTATTTCTCAATTAATGGTACAGGAAGGGGAGCCCCACCACTGGTGCAGAACCGAAGTGATGAAAGGTCAGCTTCTTCCCAGTTAGGGGCTTGGGTCAACATTTGGTACATGGTAGGCACTGCGGCAAAGACCGTGACCTTTTCCTCTTCTATTAGCCGGAGGACTAAGGCTGGGTCAAATTGCCGGATTAAGATGGTAGTTCCTCCCAGGATTATTTGCGGCAAAGTGTAAACAAAAAGGCCACCGGTGTGGAACATTGGGAAAACGTTAAGGTAGATATCGTTGTGGGTGAGGTCGTGGATGACAGTGTTAAGTGTATTCCAAGCAATCATACGGTGAGAGACTTGAGCTGCTTTGGGAAAGCCAGTTGTACCTCCTGTGAAAATTAGGGCTACGATGTCTTCGGCTTCCACTGTCTCACAAGTGACTGGATCGGCGGGGCTATTTTGCAGTTCGCTTTCAAAGTGAAGGCTTCCTTCTATCCCTTCGCCTTCTATGTGGAGGTAAAACTTGATGGCATAATCTGTGCCTTGAATGGCCGCCTTAAGCTGTGCGACGTTATCCCGGAAGTCATCGGAATAAATTAAAACAAGGGGAGTAGTTTTGCGGATGATTTCCACCAGCTCTCGCCAGTGGAGGCGCCAGTTGAGGGCTGTATGAATGGCCCCCAATTTGGAGCAAGCGAAGAAGCAATCCAGATGCTCTACCCCATCCCGAGCTAATATTGCTACGCGGTCACCCTTTTTAACTCCAGCCACGTTACGGAGCCAGTTGGCGAATCGGTTAGCCCTCTCGTTCATTTGGCGGTAGGTGAGGCGCCAAGGGGGTTGCTTGCCAGCATCTATGATGGCTATTTTATCAGGGGTATAAATAGCCCTTCGGCCCAGATAATCTCCTATGTACATGGCTTTACCCTCACAATTTTTTTAAATCCACCGCCAGACTGAAGCCGCCATTGTAATGCCACCGCCACTGGTGCAAAAGACAACGATATCGCCTGGCTTTGGCCCTCGCCCTTGAGAGATTAAGTCGTCCAAAGCCATGGCTACGCACGGGGAGCCTGTATAACCCCACTTATCCATTACCCAGTGGGTTTTTTCCATTGGTTGGCCTAAAATCTGCATCATAAGCTCAATGGTGCGAAGGTTAAGTTGGGTAAAGAGGAAAAGGCTCACATCATTTACAGTTAGTCCAGCCTTTTCCAAGGCTTTTTGGATGAGCCAAGGCCAATATTCAGTGTTGAAAGTACGTGGGAATTTTTTGACGAACTGGACACGGGGAGGGCCATACTTTTCCAAGTTTTCCGGAGTACAAGGGCGAAAAGCGCCACCAGTGTATATACCTAAAGCATCGTGATATTCTCCTTTAGCCAGAAATTGGCTGGCCAGGAATCCAGGCTCATTGCTCGGGCCTAACACTACGGCTCCTGCTCCATCGGCAAAGATGTTGGCTGTCTTCTTATCTTTTAAATCCAGAAAGCGACTCATCCCGTAGCCGCCGGCTACCAAAATGTACTTTACTGTTGGTTCGGTCATGATGTAGCGGGCGCCTTGGTCCAGGGCAATGGTCCAGCCAGCGCAAGCGCTATTTACATCCCAACACCCTGCGTTTATCGCTCCCAGTTTGTACTGCACTACGGCTGAGGTAGGGGGCGATAAGTAATCAGGGGTATCGGTGGAAAGGATGATTAAATCTAAATCCTCAGGGCGAAGACCAGCTCGTTCCAACGCCCTTTTGGATGCTTCTACAACCAAATCAGAAGTTGTTTGCTCAGGGGTCATCCAATGGCGTTGCCTTATCCCCACATTTTCTATAAGCCAATCGCTGGTCTTTTCCCCTAAGATTTCATCTATCTCTTCGTTGCTCACCACCCGCTCGGGAACGTAGCTTCCGGTGGCTAAGATGCGGGCGTGGCGCATTATCTAACCTCCCAGAAGGAATTCTAAGATTGCTTCCACAGTCGCTTTGGGGTCTTCAATCGGGAATATATGGCCAGTATTGGGCAAAATCTTTATCCTGGCATTAGGGAGTTTCTGGGCTAAAAGCTGAGCGTTGCCTGGGGGGACAACTCTATCATGTTCCCCGAAGAGGATGAGGACCGGGCAAGTTATTTGAGAAATGCGGCTTTCAGCGTTGTGTGTGGCTCCAGCCATCATTTGGGCCTGATACTGCTCAGGAGGCACTGGGTTAGTAAGGCGGTATTCCAGAAGTTCCTTGACTACTTCTGGATGGCGCTCGGCGAAATTAGGAGCGCAGGCTACTTTAATCCCCTTTTGGACCAATTCTACTATGTCTCCGTCACGCTTGGTAAGGACTTCCAATGCTTCTGGGGTTATGGGTATAACGTTCGGGCCTCCATATGTGGTGGAAGCCAATATCAGTTTTTCCACCAAGTCAGGCCTGGCCAAAGTCAATTCCTGGGCAATGAAGCCTCCCAGGGAATGGCCCATTACATAAGCTTTTTTGACCCCAAGGCTGTCTAGAAGGGCGATAGCATCAGAGGCCATCATTGCCGTTGTGTAAGGGCCAGGGGGTTTGTCACTTTCGCCTGCGCCGCGGTTATCAAAGGTAATGACTTGGAAATATTTAGCAAGGTCCGGGACAATTTTGTGCCAAAACCATCGCCCGTAACCAAGTCCTGTGATGAGCAGTAGCGGATGGCCAGAACCATTTACCTCGTAAGCAATCTCTATATCGCCTGCTCGGACCTTGGGCATAGTTGCCTCCTTTTATGAACCATATTCTTTTTTCAAGCGCTCCTTATCAATTTTGCCTGCCCCAGTCTTAGGTAGAGCATCCACAAAGATGATGGATTTGGGGACTTTGTAGCGTGCCAATCGCTCGCGGCAGAAATCCAAAAGTTCCTCTTCGGTTACGGAAGCTCCTGGGCGTAGGGCTACGATAGCTCGGCCCACTTCCCCCCATTTGGGGTCAGGTATACCGATGACAGCAGCTTCAGCTACAGCGGGGTGAGAATAGAGGACGCTTTCTATTTCCGCGGGGTAAACGTTTTCTCCACCGGAAATGAACATATCTTTAATGCGGCCGACTATGTAATAGTACCCTTCAGCATCACGTTTGGCGAGGTCACCGGTGTGGAGCCAACCACCTCTGAATGCTTCGGCTGTAGCCTCAGGGTTGTTCCAGTAGCCGGCGCAGAGGTGAGGGCCGCGGATAAGTAGTTCACCTACCTCATCGGGGCCGCATTCGGTTCCGTCTTCCCGCACAATTTTCACATCTATATGGAAAAGCGGGAAACCTACGGAGCCTGGCTTGCGTCGGACATCTTCAGGTGGAAGCCAAAAAGTGTTAGGGCCTGCTTCAGTAAGACCATAACCAGTCTTGAAGTTTACCCCCCGCTCCCAGAACTTTTCAAAGACGGTCATTGGGCAAGGGGCACCACCGCTTATTACAATTTTCAACCGAGAGAAATCGGCTTCTTCCCAGCGTGGATGCTGTTGGAGCATAATGAACATTGTGGGTACCCCGAAAAACACGGTTACGCCTGCATCTCGGATTAAGTCAAAGACTTGGTCGGGGTCAAACTCCTTGCACACTATGCTTGTGCCGCCAATGTAAACTAGGGGTGCAGTAAAGACGTTTAAGCCTCCTGAGTGGAAGAGGGGGGCATTGAGGATAGCAACGTCATCAGGTGTTAATCCCCATGAAATAACAGTATTCACAGCATTGGCGGTAATAGAGCGATGGGTGAGCACTGCTCCTTTAGGTAAGCCAGTAGTTCCGCCCGTGTAACATATAACCCAAGGGGTGTCCCAGTCCAGATCCACTTCTGGGAGCGGGTCATCTGAAAAATATTCGCGCTCAGAGAAAAGGATATCCTCTGGGGAGGCTTTTTCTCCCAGGGTTACGTAGTAGCGCAAATTTGGAATTTTGCCTCGCAAGGCATTAACTTGCGAAATGAACTCGCTCCCATAAACCAAGGCTATAGGGGCGCCATCGGTCAGGAGCTTTTCCAATTCGTAAGGGGTAAGGCGCCAGTTGAGGGTTTGCATAATCCCGCCTATGCGCCCTAAAGCGAACCATAAATCTAAGTACTCAACGCAGTTTTTGGCCAATATTGCTACTCTATCTCCCTTTTGGACTCCTAACTTTTCTTGAAGGAAGCGAGCCGTGCGGTTAACAGTGCAGCTCCACTCACGATATGTAATAGGCCGGTTGCCGTTGAGGGTATCTATTAAAGCGACTTTGTTAGGGGTAAGAAGGGCACGCCTTCCGACCCAATCCCCGACAATCATATTACCTCCTTGAATTTTTATGTGCCGACTACAATTCCTCCATCAACCCTTAGGACGGCGCCGGTTATATAAGAGGCTTCATCGGAGGCTAAAAAGAGGTAAGCATTGGCAACATCGCGAGGGTCGCCTAAACGGCCCAGGGGGATGCGGGCTTTCATTTGCTCTAAGATTTTTTCTGGCATTTGTCGGACCATATCGGTAGAAATAAAGCCTGGGGCAACGGCGTTAACCCTGATGTTGTATCTACCCAATTCTCTTGCCCAGACTTTTGTCATCCCGATAACACCAGCTTTAGAGGCTACATAATTGGTCTGGCCGAAGTTCCCATCTATGCCAACCACTGATGAAGCGTTGATGATGACTCCCCCACCTTGTCGTATCATGTAGGGAACTACGGCCTGAGTGCAGTTGAAGACACCTTTCAAATTAACGGCAATGACTCGGTCAAAATCTTCTTCAGACATTTGGCTTACTATTTGGCCTTCTTTGTATTTAACCAGCAAAGCGTCCCGCAGGATACCAGCGTTATTTATGAGGATATCAATGCGGCCATAGCGAGAGGCAACATCGTCAACCCATGCTTGGACGGCTTTTCTATCGGTTACGTCTACTTTGTAAAAGAGGGAGATATCACCTAATTCAGCGGCTGTTTGGCGACCAGCTTCTTCATTGATATCGCAGATTATAGAGATAGCACCTTCTTCAGCGAAGCGAAGGGCGGTGGCTTTGCCAATTCCCATAGCCCCGCCAGTAATTAAAGCGATACGGTCTTTCAATCGCATAGTTCCTCTTCCTCGAGGGGAGTTTTTTAAATAAAATACCGCGGAGTGGTTACCGAGTAGTTACACAAAAGTTACCGAAGGAGATTGTTGCGGATTTCCTCATAAATCTTGATTGTAGCAGGAGAGGGGTCTACTTGAAGCTCTTTGCGCAAGCGCTCTGTGCATTTTTTGAAAACCTTCAAAGCTTGAGCGGGGCGGCCTGTCCGGGCGTAGGCCAGCATCATCAATCGATAGGCTTGTTCCCAGCAAGGTTCTCGCTTTAGAATTGCTCGGCAAATGCTCAGGACTTCTTCCCAAGCTTCCCTTTTGGCCAATAGCTCAGCCATTCGGTCAGCTGTCCGCAAGTAAAGGGCCAGGATTTTTTCCCTTTCCTCAGTGCACCAATCTTCGTAGAGGCATTCTTCCAAATAATCGCCTTGGTAGAAGGATAGAGCACGTCGATAGTGCTCCAATGCTTGGTCGGGCTTTTCGTTTAGCAGCCTATCTCCTTGCTTTATTTCCTTTTCCATTTCCTCAACATCTAACCAGATGTCAGAATTAGGCCGCAGGCCGTATCGCGTGCCATCTCGGACAATGTAGGCCGATGGGGTTCCAGCCGGGCGTTCTGGTTCCAGAACTTTGCATAAAGTGCTTAACGAAACTTTGAAGTTCCTCCTGGCTGTTTCAGGGTCTAAGTCTGGCCAAAGGAATTCCAAAATTTGGTCTCTGTCCAGCATGGTGTGCCGGTAAGTTAGCATTAGCTGGAAAAGGCGTCTGGCTTTTTCACGACGCCATTCTGACGGTGAAATTTCTTGGTTCCCTCGCCAAACTTTGAAGGTTCCTAAGGTCTGAACACGCAATTGATAGCCAGGGTGTAATTCCACTTTTTCTAATCCTAAAGTCTGAAGAATGCTTTCAGCACAGGCCTGGTGGATTCCGGAGTCACGTGCATAGATTAAGATGGGGACTGTCATCCGAGGGTCGGGGGGGCCTAATAATGTGCGCTTGGTGAAAAGGTAATGGTAGCTGTTGTTATGGACTAAGCGTAGGAGTTCTTCAGCATCTCGTCTCAATCGGGCATTGTCGTTCTGACGCCACCATATAAGGCAAAGCCATAGCCTGGTAACTGCTTCACCGTAGGGGTCGCTGCACTCCTTAAAAGCAGCAAGGGCGGTAGAAAGCCATTCCGTTGCTTTTTTGTATTCGCCGGCTAAGACGTATCCTGCGCCCATTGAGACGCGGATAAGGGCAGTAATCCATTCATCTCCTGCGCGTTGGGCAATTTCAATTCCTTGCTGAGCGGCTTCTTCCGCTGCTTCTAACTCGCCTCGGAAGCCATGAGCTCGGCAAAGACCCCAGAAGGCCTCAACCTTTAAGCGAGGAATAGCTAAATCCTCGCTTATGTTTATAGCCTCTTTATAACATTGGCAAGCTATGGAATAAGCTTGGGGGTCATCTCGGATAAGCCAGGAATGCCCTTGCCGCATGTAGCCTACAGCGGTAACAAAAGGAGAGTTAAGAAGCCGGCCTCGTTGCGTTCCTTCCACGGCACATTGGTAAGAGGCTTCAGCTTCCCCTTGGAAAGCTAAAATTAAGGATAACAAAAGTAAAGTTTCGCGGTGAGCTCTGGGCCTTAAAATGGGCTCTCGGCGTTCTCTTTCGGCTTGCTCTTCCAACAAGCGCCTGGCTTCATTGAGGCGGCCAGTGCGCAAAAGCACTCTTACGGCAAGCTCGGCCTCGCCTGGTCCCTCTTCTCGGAGGGTTAGGGCTTGAGCTCGCAACTTTTCGGCTTCCTGAGGGCGCCCCAAATTTAATAAGTTCTCGGCTAAAAGTTCCAAGAGGCGTGCGTAACTTTCCTTGTCCTCTTGGCCATCGGCTATGCGTAAGGCTTCTTGGAGGTAACGCTCAGCTTGGACCGGGTCTACAGTGTCCAAGTAAACGCGAGCTTGACCACGCAGGGCTTGCCCAATACCTCGTTTGTCTCCCCTAAGGCGATAATGCTTTTCTGCTTCCTGATACCAGCCAAGTGCCTCGTGGAAGCGGCTCCGCAGGCGAGCGATGTCCCCCATGTAAATGAGCAAAGCAGGATAAGCCATGAGGATTTCCGGTGGGAACATTCCGAGCCAATTGGAGAGGAGCTCAAGGCGTCCAGCTTGGACCATATCACGGCCCAAGCGTTCTAAAATTTTTGCTGCTTCTTCCCAGGCTTGAGCGGCCAGAAAATGGTGGACAGCTTCCAGTTCATCGCCTATTTTAACAAAGCATTGGGCAGCTTTAAAGTGTGCTTGGCGCGCTTCTTGTGGCGATAGTTGATGGTAAAGGAATTCTTTGAACAGGTGGTGATAGCGGAAGCGTCCTTCGCTAACTTCCACGATGAAAAGGTTGTTTTCCACAAGGTAGTTAATTATGGAAGCGCTATCGTTTGCTTCCCTTAAGCAGTCACAAATTGGGGCCAATATTTCCCGCAATATAGCTGTCTGGAGGAGAAAATCCCGCACCTTTGGCTCCAATTGCTCCAAAACTTCCAAAGCCAAATAAAGGAACAAGCTTTCCGCTGGACCTGTCACTTTCTCAAGGGCTTGGGAAACACTGGAGGCCACATTGCTTTGAAGGGCTTTCCATACCATTTGGAGAGCGATAGGCCATCCTTCAGTGCGCTCACTTAAAAGGGCGACGTCGGCAGGGCTAAGGGGGAAATTGTACTGCTGCTCAAACAAGGATGCTATCTCATTAGGGGTAAAGGCCAAATCTTTTTGGCGTATCTCTAAAACTTCCCCGCGAGCTTTCCAACGGGCTAAGTTGGGCAACTGGATTAGATAGCGGGTGGAGATAATTGTGTGCAAGTCTGGCGGGGAACGAGCGATAAAATGGTCTAAGATGCGAAGCGTTTCCGAAGAGGCGTTAAGGAAATGAGCGTCGTCAAGGATTAAAAAGCAAGGAGAGGAAAGCAACCCTGCCAATTCGTCAAGCAAAATATCCACCACCCTGAGTAGAGAAAGTTGTCTCTCTTGTTCTTCCAAAAGGGCCAATGGGAGTTCAAAATTTTGGGGGAAAAGGGAACGGAAGCCGTGAATGAGATAGAGCAAGAAAGTTATTGGCTCGCTGTCCTCATGCTCCAATTGATACCATACGGCAGGTATTTCTTGGTTGGCAAGGCTGGCTAAAACAGTGCTTTTGCCGTATCCCGCTCCGGCTTGAATTACAGTAAGGCGGTAATTAACGGCTTCAAGCAAGCGTTGAATTAAGCGGGGCCGAATTAACACCCTCTTTGCCGCGCGTAGAGGCATGAGCTTAACTTTAAGGAGCACTCTTTCCATAGCTACACCCCCC
>CAYOIS010000017.1:0-18810 GCA_964404055.1 uncultured Anaerolineae bacterium
CTGGCTTTGGTGGGGCGGTGTGTCTAAAAAGGACGCACCGCCCCTTTTAAATAAAGTAGGAGGGCAAGCCCTGCAATAGCTTGCCCCCCTTAGCCCTCGGTTTTTAGTGCCCAGTTTACTTTTCCAATGTGCAGATGGCGCCAGGTTGCTTTATCCTGAGGGCAATGGTCTCAAACACCCGGAATTTGTGTTCCATGTTTGAGCTTTCCAAGTAAGCTGTGACCATGTCTTGCCCAATTGCCAGGTCCATGTAAACGGGTTTGGGGGAAAGAACTACCACTTTATTTTCCGGAACAGCCGGGGTAAAAAAGAGGCCCGCTTCAGCTACTTTCTTCACAAGTTCTACTTCCAAAAGGCCCTGGCGCCCCACTACCCTCTGAAGCAAAGCATAAGCGGCAGGGTTCATGACTACAGCATAGGGGCCATAGAAGCCTGAGGAGGTAAGTTTAGCTATAGCCTTGGATATATCAGCTAAGGCCTGGCCTTCCTTTTCCCAATCACCAAGGGGGAGAACTTGGCGGCCAGAAGCGTTAAGTAAACCTTCAAGGCCGGTTTCCTCGCAGCCTTTGAAGATTAGCTCATCTTCTTCAACAGCGCAAAGTGCTGCCGCCGCCGCTATCGGACCTATATCAAAAGGCTGCCCTCTCTCAAAGGCATCCAAGTCCCTGGCGGTTATGGTGAAATCACGACAAATCATCACCAAAGGTAGCTGTTTGCTCAGCTCCGCCTTTATAGGTTCACCTTCCACCAGCCTGTAGCTGTAAAGGGGTACTGTGTAGGTTCCAAAGCCCAAAGGGCCATAAAGTTGAAGGAATTTCCGTCCCACCAGGATTTGGCTGGCTACTTCTTTGACCGTTTTGTCAATTAATTCCCATTGGGAAGGACTTAAAGGCACAGCTTCCCGCATGAGGATGTGCTCCATGTTTAACCCTCCTTATCCTTTTTGATTAAGCTTCCTATGGTCCAACCGGAAGGGCTTAGGTGGCTTATCCTCTCCAAGAGCCTCTTGAAAAGACCCTCATGGTAAAGTTCATGGCTTTTCAGGGTTTCCAAGAGCTCTTTTACGGATGGCTCTTGCACTTTGCCCACAAAGTCTTCATATTTTTTGGCAGTTTCTATTTCCAATTTTATGTCGGCTCGGAGCATGGCTTGCACTTCGCGTGCAAGGTCAACCGGGTGGTGTTCAATTGGTACAGGCTTGCCTAAGCTGGCAAGTTTTTCGGCAAGCCAACCCATGTGTTGCATCTCATTTATGGCTTGAAGTTCCAGTTGCCGCGAAGTTTCCTCGTCTTTTATAAGGAAGGAGTGGAAGAGGTATTGGAGAATCGCTGCGTATTCGTGGCGTATACCCCAATCCAAGGCTTCCAACACGGAGGGGGAAGGAACGGATGGAGCAGCAGTTTCTTCAGATGGACTTTCCGAACGGAACTTTTCCCCAAGCTCCGCGAAGATTTCCCGGTGGCGTTCTTCATCGGCAAGGATGCGCTCCAGGTCTGAGCGCAGGTCCGGGTTTTCTATTGCGGGGATGTAAGCACGGTACATAGCTATGGCTCGGTCCTCAGCTTGGACATCCCTGTCCATCCACTCGGCTTTGGTTTCTCCACCCAAGTCCGTGAAACCTCGTTCAATGGTTGGGAGGCCTTGCAGCTTGACAATCCAGCGGGAGAGCATCCAGAAGTGGCGCATTTCGTCTCGTGCTATGCCTTCAATTTCGCAGGCCTCTTCCCCCTCGCCCATGGCATAGGCATGCAGTAGGTATTGGATTACAGCCGCATGCTCATCCTTAGCCGCCGCTTTGAGCATCTCTACCAAATCGGCCATAATTTACCCTCCTTTCTTAAGGAGCTTTTCTATGCGGGCGTATTCTCCTTCCAGAAAATTGGCGTGGAAATCTTCTTCGTCCCTGAGTTTCTCAAAAACAGCCTTTATGTTGGGGTCATCGGCCAAATCCATTGCCAGCTGATATTTGTCTCGGGCGGCCTTTTCTTCAATAATCATGACCTTGAGGAAATTGAGCCAATCCATGGTTAACCTCCTTAGATAATTTTTTTGAACTTTTCCTTGGGTGCATTGCAAACCGGACAGCGCTCAGGAGGATTACCCTCAGCTATGTAGCCACAAACTTGGCAAACGTAATATTCAGGTGCAGTATCGGCTACCAAGTGCTGGAGGGCACGTTTGTAAAGGGAAGCATGCTCTTCTTCCACATCACGAGCATGACTAAAGGATATGGAAGCCTGCGAATCTCCTTCCTCTTCTGCTTCCCTTATGAATTGAGGGTAATAGACCTCACTGGCCTTCTCTTCCCGTTCAAAGGAAGCCTTGAGGTTAGATTCAGTATCTCTGGTGACGACTTCCCCCAGCAGTTTAAGATGGCGCGTGGCGTGGACACGCTCCGCTTCAGCCACAGCTTTGAAGAGAGCAGCTATCTGAGGGTAACCCTCTTCCTCGGCCTTTTCGGCATAAGCCAAAAGGCGAAAATAAGCCTTCGCCTCAGCTACAAAGGCTGTGTACAGGTTTTGCTTTGTCTTTTCACCCATGCTAATTCCCGATTTTCTCCAAGGCAGCCAAAATCTCGGATATGTCCGGAACTTGCCGGATTGGGTATATCTTCTTGAACCTTATGACCCTTTCTTCATCTACGATGAAGACCGCCCTTTCGCTGAAGCCATTCTTTTCGCGGAAGATCCCATAAGCCTGAGCTACGCCTCCGTGGGGCCAGAAATCGGCCAGGAGAGGTGTTTCTTTAACGCCTATGGCATCGGCCCAAGCCTTCTTGCAAGGAACGCTGTCCACACTTATGCCCAAAGCTACAGCATTGAGTTCAGCGAATTTTTCCCGGTGTTTTTCCAAATCTTGCATTTGGATCTTGCATACTTCGGTCCAGGCCAAAGGGTGAAAGGAAAGGATTACTTTTTTGCCGCGCAAGGCGCTCAAGGCCACATCGTTGCCATTTTGGTCTTTGAGCGTAAAATCCGGTGCCAGATCTCCAACTTCGGCCATTTTTACCCCCTTATCCTTCAAAGAATGGTTTCTCCCAGTCATCCCACCAAGTTTGGTTGGCGGTTAAGTATTCTAAAGCTTCCCGCAGGACTTTGTAATGTTTGTTTTCTTCGGCCATAAGGAAGCTATAAACTTCTTGGGCTGCAGGGATAGGGGTTTTTGCCTTGGCCTCTTCATAGAGGCGATAGCTTCGCTCTTCCATTTTAAGGGCATACTCTAAAGCAGCTATGTCCCCCTCAATGCTTGGGGCTTCCTCAGGCGGAGGGAAAATGAAGGGGGGAAGGAATTCTGCAAACGCTTTTTCCAGCTCGGGAAGGATTGAGATGTCAAGCCCCTTGCCCACTTCAAGGGCTTCATCCCTGTGCAGCCAAGGTTTCCCTTCTCGGAAAGCTTGATACTCGGCCAAAAGTATGCGGAGGTGGTCTTCTTCCATTCGTGCTAAGTAAGAGAAGGTATTACGGCCTCGCTCATCGGGGCTCCTCAAGGCAGCTTCGGCGTAAAAATCCTTGCCCATTTTTTCGTTCTTTATAGCCGTAGCCAAAATAGAAGATATCTCGTCAACCATTGCCTTCTCCTTTAGAGAAATAGGGGGGACCGGCATTTGCCGATCCCCCAAAAAGCTTACTCCACTACCTTAATTGGGTGCGCATATTCCCAAAGGCCGTGGATGTTGCAGTAAGAAGTAGCGTAAAGGGTCCCCGATTTCTGAACCTTCATCCAGAAGACTACCTCGTGGTGGGTGTAAACTGGTCCTGTATTAGGGCCCTGGACTGACTCGCCATGGGCGTTGAAGGCAAAGTAGCCAACGTCGTAAGCATATTTGTCCCCTTCGGGGTGGAAATATACGCTTATCCAGCGAATGTGGTGTTCGGTGGTATTGGGATGGGATATTTCTTTGCCAATGCTAACTTTTACTTGGAAAAGCTCACCTGCTTTAACCTCCGAAGGGGCTTCAATTACAGGAACATGTTTTTCAGCTTTCCAATCCGCTTTTTGGAAAAGCTCTCCTATCATGTTTTAACCTCCTTAAAAGTTTCCGCCTTAAGATTTGATCAACCGGGCGAACTTGGCTCCGAATTCCTCCCCCCTCTTTAGCTCTTCATGGTCTGGCTTGCCTGTGAAGGTGATGGAATCCACCAGTTCCCATTTGAGGGGGTCAACGATTTCTTTGAGCCTCTTTAAGGCTCCACCGCTCCAGCCGTAGCTTCCGAAGTAGGCTGCTTTCTTGTTCATTACTCGCTTGAGGGCAGCCATTTCCAACACATGGGCTACTGGAGGGAAGAGGTCTCCCTCGTAGGTCGGAGCACCTATTATGACACCTCGGCGAACCCAGAGGTAGGGGAGGATATAGGCGGGGTGAACACGTGCAGCATCAAATATTTCCACCGGGACCCCTTCTCGTGAGACCCCTTGGGCTACAGCATTCATGAACTTTTCGGTGTTGCCGTACATTGAGCCAAAGATGAGGGTAACAGCAGGCTCGCCTGGAGAAGAAGCGTAATTTGCCCAAAGTTCGTAAAGCTCCACAATAGTTGAGGGGTTCTTCCGCCAGATGAGGCCGTGAGAGGGAGCAATCACATCTACTTCAAGATCTTTGAGCTTGTCAATAGCTCTGAGAACAGGCCCGCTGAACTTGGCTATTACGGTAACGTAATAGCGAAGGGCTTCTTGCTTGTAGAATTCCAAATTGGGGCATTCATCGTCAAATATCGCTCCTCTCAAGGCCCCATATCCTCCAAAGGCATCGCAGGAGAAGAGGACGCGGGAGTTAACTTCGTAAGTCATCATGGTCTCAGGCCAATGGATAAATGGGGTATGGAAAAAGCGGAGCGTTCTTTGGCCCAGATTTAGGGTCTCGCCATCCTCTACCACTTTAACGTTTTCAGTGATGCCGCAGAAGGCTTTGAGAAGCTCCTTCCCCCTTGGGCTAACGATTATTGTAGCCTTTGGGGCAATCTGGCGGAAGGTGTACAGAGTCCCGGTGTGGTCAGGTTCCATGTGGTTGACAACTACGTAGTCAATCTCCGTGGGGCTTATGAGTTCAGCGATGTTGGAGAAGAACTCGTCGGTTTTGATGTTCTTGGCTAAGTCAATAAGGGCTTTCTTTTCGTCCAGGATAAGGTAGTAATTGTATGAAACCCCTTCCCTCTCTATTGGCCAAAGGCCTTCAAAGAGGTCGGTGGAGCGGTCGTTTATGCCAATCCAAAAGATTCCGGGGGCTACGGGAATAGGCGGCATCTTAGTCTAAGGGCTGGAACATGTCTTTGGTTGCTCCACAATCGGGGCAAACCCAGTCATCGGGGAGTTGCTCAAAAGGCGTTCCGGGAGGAATGCTACGGTCTGGATCGCCTTTAGCTGGGTCGTAGATATAACCGCAAACTGTGCATTCATACCGTTTCATGGCTGACCTCCTTGTTTACTAAGGTGTTGAATTACAATTTTAGCCTCTTCATCACTTAGTTTGGCTCCTTTAAGGCGCATCCTCTGAACGGTTTTCTCCCACTCTTCAGGTGTCTTTTTAGCATTTTGAATTGGCGCAAGAGTATGGCATTTTGTGCACCGCTCTTGGATTAAGACCTCTGCGTCTATGTTTACCTTTCGCTCCGAACAACTACAAACCAAAGCCATTATAACTAATAGGAGCAAAATTGTCAACATTAAAGGGGGCGTAAACCTCATAATTAACCTCCCTCGGCCATTGGATCAAACAAAAGTCCTCAAGGTAAAGTTTAGGGCTCAATTTAGAGCCTTTTCTGGTAAAAATGGTTCTGCCTGGAAGACCGATTTGGGCTCCAAATATATTTCCTCGCCCTTCACTTTTAGCAAGATGGTATCTCCCATTCTGAAGCGGCCTTCTAAGATGGCTTCAGAGATGGGCTCTTCTATGTAACGTTGAATTGCTCTCTTAAGTGGGCGGGCGCCAAAGTTAGGATCGTACCCTTTTTCAGCCAGGAATTCCCTTACTTCCTCGGTTAACTCTATAGAGAGTTTTTGCTCTTCAAGCCTTTTGGCTAACTTGCCAATTTCCAAGTCCACAATCTTCTTTATGTCCTCCTTTGTGAGCGGCTTGAAAACTACCACAGCATCAACTCGGTTCAGGAATTCAGGCCGGAAGGTGCGCTTGAGTTCAGCTAAAACTTGCTCTTTCATGGCTTCGTAACGGGTTTGGAGGTCCTTGACTTCATCCCGGGTGGCCTTGAAGCCAAGGGCTGCCGCTTTGTTCAACCTTTCCACCCCAATGTTAGAGGTCATTATTAATATGCAGTTGCGGAAGTCAACCCTGCGGCCGCGGCCATCGGTCAGGTGGCCTTCTTCCATTATCTGAAGGAGAATGTTGAATACTTCTGGGTGGGCTTTCTCTATTTCGTCCAGGAGGATAACGCTGTAAGGGCGGTGGCGGACGGCTTCCGTTAGCTGGCCTCCTTCCTCGTATCCGACGTAGCCAGGTGGGGCGCCAATGAGACGGGAGACGGTGTGGCGTTCCATGAATTCGGACATGTCTATCTGGATGAGAGCATCTTCAGTGCCGAACATGAACTCAGCTAAGGCTTTGGCCAGCTCCGTTTTACCGACTCCTGTCGGCCCCAGGAAGATGAAAGTGCCGATTGGGCGGCGGGGGTCTTTAATCCCAGCCCTTGCCCTGCGGACGGCTTTGGCTACGGTTTCAATGGCCTCGTCTTGGCTCACAATTCGTTTGTGCAGTTCTTCTTCCATCCGTAGGAGGCGCTTGGTTTCCTCCTCTGCTAAGGAGGTCACCGGAATCCCTGTCCACATTGATACTACTTCTGCTATGTCTTCGGGGGTGACTAAGGGGAGGTCTTCGGAGAGTTCCCATTCTTCCCTGAGGGCGGAAAGCCTCTTTTCCAGGTCTACTTCCTTTAAGCGCAGGGCTACAGCTTCTTCGTAATCGCCGAAGCTTAGGATTTCTTCCTTCTTCTGGCGGATTTGCCTCAGGTTGCGGAATATCTCTTGGAGTTGGCGAGCGTAAGGCGATTTGTACATCCTAACCCTGGCCGCAGCTTCGTCTATTAGGTCAATGGCTTTGTCCGGAAGGTAGCGGTCGGTTATGTAGCGGATGGAAAGGCGAACGGCGCTAAGGATGGCTTCATCGGTTATCTTGACTTTGTGGTGGGCTTCGTACCGGCTCCTTATGCCCTTTAAGATTTCAATTGTTTCTTGAGGGGTGGGTTCAGAGATATAGACTGGCTGGAAGCGGCGCTCTAAAGCCGCGTCTTTTTCTATGTATTTGCGGTAGTCATCGGGGGTGGTGGCTCCTATGCATTGGAGTTCACCTCGGGCTAAGGCTGGCTTGAGGATGTTGGCCGCATCCACTGCTGAGCCCGCTGCTCCAGCTCCTACTAACATGTGCATTTCGTCTATGAAGAGGATAACAGGAGAATGGCGTATTTCCTCAATTACTTTCTTCAGGCGTTCTTCAAACTGACCCCTATAGATGGTTCCGGCCACTAGTGCTCCGACGTCCAGCATAACAACCCTTTTATCAAGCAAAGGTTCGGGCACTTCGCCGGCTACTATGCGCTGGGCAAGGCCTTCAACTATAGCTGTCTTTCCGACCCCCGGCTCTCCGATGAGTGCAGGGTTGTTCTTAGTGCGGCGGGCCAGGATTTGAATCACCCTCTCAATCTCTTTCTCCCGCCCTATTACCGGGTCAAGCTTGCCTTCAGCAGCCAAAGCAGTTAGGTCTACTGATAGCTGGTCCAAAAGAGGTGTGGTGCTTTCAGCGGGGCGAGAAGGGGCTTGAGGTTTTCCTTCAATGATGAGCTTAGTGGTTTGGCGCCTTATGGCCTCTAAATCCACTCCCAAGTTCCTAAGGACCTCTATCGCTAACCCTTCTTCTTCCTTAGCTAAGGCCAGTAGGAGGTGCTCGGTGCCTACATAGTTGTGGCCGAGGCGGCGGGCTTCATCCATAGCCAAGGCCAGGACTCTCTTGGTCCGTGGGGTAAGTGTAAGCTGGGTTGGGGCATGCCTTCCGGGCTTTATCAGCCTTTCCAGGGTGCGGCGGACATGCATTGGGTTTACGCCTAGCTCTTCCAGAACCTTGACTGCTACGCTGTCCCGGTCGTGAAGGAGGCCCAATAGGAGGTGTTCGGTCCCTATGTAGCTGTGGTTGAACCTTATAGCCTCTTCCTGAGCCAATTTAAGGACTTTTCGTGCCTGTTTAGTAAATTTCTCCAGCTTATCCCCCATGCTCCCTCCGAGCAAACTCTTCGTAATCTTTACGCCAGTCCTCGCTGGATCGTTCGTGCTCTGCCACCCTCTTAAGGCTTAAGCCCATCCGGCGGTGAACTGGGTCAAGGCTTATTATTTGAAGGCGCAGGACATCCCCAACCTTTACCACCTCTTTGGGGTGGCTTATGCGTTGGAAGGAGAGCTCGGATATGTGGATGAGGCCCTCTATGCCTTCTTCTATTTGGACGAAAGCGCCAAAGGGGGTCAATCTGGTGACAGTTCCTTCCACAAATTGCCCAACTCTATACTTTTCCTCCACCATGCTCCAGGGTTCAGGCTGGAGGCGCTTTAGGCTCAAGCTCACCCTGTTCCTCTCCTTGTCCACTTCCAGGACGTAAACTTCCACCTCATCCCCGACTTTGACCACTTCGCTGGGGTGAGAGACTTTAGTCCAAGATAGCTCCGATAGGTGAATCAATCCTTCAACTCCTCCAAGGTCCACGAAGGCCCCGAATTCACATATCCCGGTGACAGTGCCGACGCAGATGTCTCCTTCTTGGAGCTCACGAAGGAGCCGGTTTTTCCTTTCCGCTCGCCACTCTTCCATAGCCAGTTTTTCCGAAAATATGAGGCGTCCTTGCTCCCTCTCTGCTTCTATCACCTTCAATTTTATCTTTTGCCCAACAAGTTCGGAAAGGACTTTTGTCCTTGCGCCTCCCTTGTGGTTGCGGTAATGTGAAGGGTCAATTTGGGATAGGGGGACAAAACCTTTGAGGCTTCCAACCTTTACCAGCAAGCCGCCTTTGTTGTAATCCACTACTTCAGCTTCAAAAGTGGCTTTTGTGCGCTTCAGTTCTTCCACATAAGCCCAATCGCTTTCAATCTTGGCCCTGAGGATGGAGACCACAGCTTGGCCGGTGTCGGACTCAGGCCTTATGATGCAGACAGGGATTTCATCGCCTTCTTTATAGTCCTTGAGGATTTCCCAGGCTGGTCCTGCTAGCTCTTTGCGGTGGAGAATGGCTTCAGTCTTAGTGCCAATATCCACTAAAACTTCGTCCGGGGATAGTTTGACAATGACCCCCTTTACTATGTGTCCAGGAGCTATGTGAGGTATTTCCAGGAGTTCCTGGTAGATTTCCTGTGGCTCCATAAGTCCTCCTGCTCTTTGGGTTCAGAATGTATTATAGACAAATTCAGGCCAAAAGGCAAACCAAGCAGGTTCTTGCTCTCCGGGATGAAAAGCTGCCCCTCCATTTTCCTCACCTTCGTTTGCTTTTGGCTTGCTGAGGTTTTGGGTCCCACCCGTGGGCGGGTTCACCCCCCCTCGCTGGGGGGCTATGGGGGTTTCCCACCCCCGTTTTTTAATCGGCATGAAGGGCAGTCTGCTTACTTGCGTAAAGTTAAGCTTGGGTTTTATAATTCCCAATAGCAACCGTATTCGGAGATTTTGGCCATGGTTGAGCATTATGAGTTTGGCCGCATTGTGATTGGAGGGAAAAGCTACTCATCGGATGTGATAATTTACCCCGACCACGTGGATTCTGATTGGTGGAGGGAGGAGGGCCACAGGCTTTCGCCCGTAGACCTCTGGGATGTGGTCCAGGCTAAGCCTGAGATTTTGGTTGTGGGCACTGGTTACTCAGGCTTGATGGAGGTGCCGAAAGAGACCATACGTTACCTCGAGGAGAACGGGATAAAGGTATTGGTTTACCGGACTGGAGAAGCCTGGAAGGTGTACAATAGGCTGCGGCAAGAAGGGAAGAAAGTGGTGGCTGCCCTCCACCTGACTTGCTGAGTGAGGATATGGTTAAAAAGGCTATCATTTTCATGGCTGATTCCGGCGGTGGCCATAGGAGTGCAGCACAGGCTCTCAAGGAGGCCTTTGATTTCCTCCGGCCAAGGGAATGGGGGGTTCATTTTATTGATGTCTTTTCCCTCTTGCCTTTCCCCTTCAACAAATCCGGCGGCTCTTACCGGCCCCTGGTTACTTATGCCCCCTGGCTTTGGTCTTTCCTGTGGAAACTCGCTCAGAACCGCTGGTTCCTTGATTTCGTTTTTGGTTTCTTTACTCCTCTGACCCGCAATGCTCTGCTCAAGCTCATACGAGATTACGAGCCGACCTTGGCTATTTCGGTGCATCAGTTCTCCAACGTAGTTCCGGTTAAGGTCTTCCGAGAGGGGGGATGGGGGGGCTTCTTCGCTACTGTGGTTACCGATTTGGTCACCACCCCCTTTGCTTGGTTCTATCCGGGGGTTGATGCTTGTGTCGTGCCTACTCCTGAGGCCAAGGAGATGGCCTTAAAAGCGGGCATCCACCCAGATAAAGTTTACCTTAAGGGCTTCCCGGTCAGCTTGCGTTTCCAGCCCCCTGAGGATAAAAGGGAGGTAAGAAGGGTTCTCAAGCTTGAAGAAGATACCCCCACTTTGCTCCTTATGGGCGGAGGGGAAGGGATGGGCAAAATCTTCCCCGTAGCTTTGGCGATTAACGAAGCCTCCCTTCCCGTTCAGCTTTTGATTGTTACCGGAAGGAATGCAAGTTTGCGCCGGGCGCTGGAGCGCGTGGATTGGAAAATTCCGTGCCGGATTTACGGCTTTGTGGATTTCGTCCACCTCCTCATGCAGGCTTCAGATGTGGTCCTGACAAAAGCTGGCCCTGGGACTATATATGAGGCCATAACAGTTGGGGTGCCTGTCCTACTGATTGATTTTGTTCCTGGCCAGGAAACGGGGAATGTGGACTTTGTGGTCAGAAACAAGCTGGGGGTATTCGCCCCATCCCCAGAAAAGGTTGTGGCTACCCTTGAGGAATGGCTTTCGGCCCCTGCGCTTCTTGATGGGATGAAGGCCCAGGCAAGGAAGTTGGCTAACCCTAAGGCTTCGCTGGAGATTGTTTCGTTGCTTTTGGAAAAATGCGAGTCTGAAGGTAGGAAGTTATGCGGCAAGCCCCCCCTCTTTTAATCATAATCTCTGGCCCTTCGGGTGCCGGGAAGGACAGCGTTATCCGTAGGATGAAAGAGTTGGGTGTCCCTCTTCACTTTGTAGTAACCATGACCACTCGTCCTCCTCGGCCAGGGGAAGAAGATGGCAAAGATTACATCTTTGTTTCGGAAGAGACGTTTGAAAAAGTTCTTAGGGAAGGTGGCCTTTTGGAGAATGCCATAGTTTACGGCCACCGCTATGGTGTCCCGAAGGAGCAGGTGAAAAAGGCGTTAGAAAGTGGTAAAGATGTGGTCATGAGGATAGATGTGCAGGGGGCCAGGACCTTGCGCCGCCTCATCCCCGAAGCCGTTTTCATTTTCCTAATCCCCGCTTCAGAAGAAGAGCTGGTCCGGAGGCTCAAAGCCCGAAGTACGGAAGACGAAGAGGCCCTTGAGCTAAGGCTAGCCATAGCTCGGGAGGAAATGAAGAGCCTTGAGGAATTTGATTACGTGGTAATAAACGCTGATGGCCGTCTGGATGAGGCTGTCCAGAAGATAATGGCCATAATCACCGCCGAAAAATGTCGGACAAAGCCCAGGAGGATTTCTTTCTCCAGTTGACCTCCCTTCCCATTTTCCCCTGTAGCCTTTCCTCACCTTTATGGAGAAAGACCTCAGCCCAGCTATCCGGAGGGTCCTTTCGGCGTGCCAAGGCGCTGTCTACAATTTGGCTTTCCGCTTGCTTTGCTCTGATGTGGCTGATGTTTTTCACCACTTCGCGGTAGGGAGGAGAGAGAAAGGGCTGGAGTAAGGTAAGGGTATAGCTCCATGCGACAAGCAAAGTGCGAATTTTGTCTTTCTTATTCGTGCAGTTCGTGGTAAAATTTTGGGGATGAGGAAAGGCTACGTTCAGGTCTATGCCAGTGATGGGGAGGGGAAAACACTGGCAGCGCTGGGACTGGCCTTGCGGGCCGCAGGACCCCGTATGCAGACCTATATTGGCCAGTTCCTGGAAGCCCAGCCTTACGGCGAAGGTGAACGGCGCCATCTGGTTCGGCCTGCTCCGTGGGGGAAGTGCTGGCCTTCCCGGACCAGTGCCCCGATGGAGTAGAGGTCGTGCCGACGGGCCGCCGCAGGAATTGATAGACCGGGCCAACCTGGTGACGGAGATGCGGGAAGTCAAGCACTACTACCAGGCCGGAGTCCTGGCGCAGGCGGGGATTGAGCATTGATACAAACACACGGAGGGGGACTTTGGCGCTGAGAGAATCCTATTTCATCCCTGAGAGACCCCGACCGGAAGGGAAGGCTTACCGGCGGAGATTTATTTTTCGGATTGAGCAGCTTTTCGGGCGCGGCTTCTCTATGGGCGATGTCGTCGTTCTGGTGGGCATCGCCGTCTTCATCTATGTGGGGGTGCGGCTGGCGCTGCAGGCGCCGGAGACAGTAGCTGGCCCCACCATCTCCCTCTCACCCCGCGTGCTTCCCTACTACGCGCTTCGCTCCCTCGGCCGCATGGCTGCCGCCTACTTCCTCTCCTTAGCCTTCACCCTTGTCTACGGTCGCCTGGCGGCCTACAACCGCCGTGCTGAGCAGGTCCTGATGCCCTTGCTGGACGTCCTCCAGAGCGTGCCCATCCTTTCCTTCCTCCCGGTCGTCCTGCTCAGCCTCAGCGCGATATTGCCGGAGCGGACCGCGGCCGAACTGGCCTCCATTGTCCTCATCTTTACCAGCCAGGTTTGGAACATGACCTTCGCCTGGTATCAGTCCCTGACCACCATCCCGGTGGAATTGCGGGAGGCCAGTGCCATTTTCCGCTTCAACGGCTGGCTCCGCTTCAAGGTGCTGGAACTCCCCTTCGCGGCCATCAGTCTGATCTGGAACAGTATGATGAGTTGGGCCGGGGGCTGGTTTTTCCTGATGGCGGCGGAGATTTTCACCGTGGGACAACGGGACTTCCGCCTCCCCGGCCTGGGGGCCTATCTACAGGAGGCTGCCAATCAGGGCGACACCCGCGCCATTCTCTGGGGGATCGGCGCGCTGGTGCTGGTCATCGTCGCCCTGGACCAACTGCTCTGGCGGCCCCTGCTGGCCTGGGCCGACCGCTTCAAACTGGAAATGGTGGAGGGGGAAAACCCGCCCACTTCCTGGTTCTACGACCTCCTGCGTAGCGCGCACATTCTGGAATGGCTCTCGCGAGGGGTCTGGCGGCCGCTGAGCGAGCGGCTGGATTACTGGTTTATTCGTCGTGCCGCTGCCGCCGAAGCGCGGGTGGAAAAGCCGAGCCGGCCCTATCTCTTCTTCCTGCTGGCCTTGCTGCTGGGCTTGGGGCTGGCCTACGGTGGTTTCCGCGCCGCGCTGATGCTGGCCGCGGTCCCGGCCCGCCAGTGGGGAGAAATCGGGCTGGGCGTCCTGGCGACCCTCCTGCGGGTCTCCGTCTCCCTGCTCATCGCGTTGGCCTGGACCATCCCTGTGGGTGTGGCCATCGGCACCAATCCGCGCGTGGCGACCTATCTGCAACCTACCGTCCAAGTGATGGCCTCCATCCCGGCGACGGCCCTCTTCCCAGTCTTCCTGCTCCTCATCCTCGGACTGCCCGGTGGGTTGAACCTTGCCGCCGTCGTGTTGATGCTAACTGGCACCCAGTGGTACCTGCTCTTTAACGTCATCGCTGGTGCCTCCGCCATCCCGCAGGACCTTAAGTACACTTCAGCCATAATCGGGTTGAGCCACTGGGAGCGCTGGCGGACTCTGATTCTTCCCAGCTTGTTCCCGTACATCATCACCGGAGCCATCACCGCCAGTGGCGGGGCGTGGAATGCCAGCATCGTTGCTGAGTATGTGGAGTTCGGCGGAAAAACACTCTTTATCCCTGGCATCGGTGCGCTCATTACCCGCGCTACCGCCACGGGAGACTACCACCTCCTGCTGGCGGCCACGTTGGCCATGGTGCTGGCCGTCGTCCTTATCAACCGCCTTTTCTGGCGCCGGCTCTATCGCCTGGCGGAAGAACGATACCGGATGGAGTGAGGCCATGTCCACCAACGGCTACTTGCTGGAAGTTCGCCATGTCCATCAAATTTACCGCAGCGGCTTCCGCCAGTTCGTCGCCCTGCAGGACGTGAATCTGGCGGTCAGAGAAGGGGAATTTCTCTGCTTGCTGGGGCCGTCGGGCTGCGGGAAGAGCACGCTGCTGCGCATCATCACCGGCCTCCAGCGGCCGACGGAGGGGGTGGTGCTCTACCGCGGCCAGCCGCTCCGGGGCGTTAACCCCCATGCCACCATCGTTTTCCAGACCTTCGCACTCTTTCCCTGGCTGACGGTTTTGGAGAATGTGGAGGTGGCACTGAAAGCGCGCGGCGTTCCCCCGAAATTGCGCACCGCCCGCGCGATGGACCTGCTGGACCGGGTCGGGCTGGACGGGTTTGAGAACGCCTATCCGCGCGAACTCTCCGGCGGGATGCGCCAGAAGGTGGGGTTTGCCCGCGCCATGGCGGTGGAGCCGGAACTGCTGTGCCTGGATGAGCCGTTCTCCGCGCTGGACGTGCTCAGCGCCGAGGCGCTCCGGGGCGAACTGCTGGAACTCTGGACGGAGGGGAAAATCCCTACCCGCGCCATCCTAATGGTGACCCACAACATTGAGGAAGCGGTCTTCATGGCCGACCGGATTGTGGTGATGGATAAGAACCCGGGGCGGGTGGTGGCGGAGATGACGGTGGACTTGTCCCACCCTCGGCAGCGGCGGTCGCCGGAGTTCCTGGAGCTGGTGGACGAGGTCTACGGTCTGCTGGCCGGTCAAACCCAACCGGAGCACGTGGAGCTGGGCGTGGCGCCGGGCGAGCCGGGCCGTATCCGGGCTTTACCACCCATCACCATCAACGACCTGGCGGGGCTTCTGGAGCACCTCTCCGAGATGCCCGACCACCGGCATGACCTCTACCGCCTGGCGAAGGAGCTGCACGTGGACTCCGACCACCTGCTGCAGTTGACAGAAGTGGCGGAGTTGCTGGGCTTCGCCACCATCGGCAAGGGCGACATCGTCCTGACCCCTCTGGGGGAGACCTTCGCCGAGGCCAGCATCCTGGCCCGCAAGGAGATTTTCGCCACCCGTATCCGGCGATTGCCGATGTTCCGCTGGCTGCTCTCCTTGCTGAGCGTCGCCGAAAACCGCCGGTTGAAGTGGGACGTCGTCCTGCGGGCGCTGGAGCTGGAGTTCCCGCCCGAGGAGGCCGAGAAGCAACTGGAGACCATCGTCAACTGGGGCCGGTACGCCGAACTCATAGCCTACGACGACGCGACGAAGACGATATTCCTGGAATGAGGAGACTACCCACCTCACCCCGCTTCGGAGGAAAATGGAAGCAAAATCGGCAAGGAAAAAGCTCTAAGGCAAAACCCGCATTTTAATAGGGAGGTTTAGCTATGGCTCACCTAAGAGCGAAATGGCTTAAAGTGATAAGCTCCATCGTTGCTCTCCTCCTCATCCTTGGCCTTAGCTTTTACCCAGCCTTAGCCTTTGAGGGGCGAGGGGGAGAAAAGGTGGTGATTGAAGAGGGTGAAACGATTGATGATGACCTCTTCGTGAGCGCGCGCGAGTTCATCCTAAAAGGCAAGGTCAAAGGGGACTTGGCCGTCTTGGCTCAGAAGGTGAGGATTGAGAAGACCGCAGTTGTGGAAGGCGACATTTACGCTGCTGGGCAAACCGTAGAGGTTGAGGGGAAGGTCAAAGGCGACATATACGCTACTGGGCAGACCATAAAGCTTGGAGGGGAAGTGGGTGATGACATCATAGCCGCAGGATATGCCCTTTCCGTAGCTGGCAAAGCCGGAGGGGATTTCATAGGGGCAGGTTTCAGCGTTGAACTCCCCGGTTCCCTCGGGAAAGATTTCCTATTCTTCGGTTACCAAGCACTCTTGGCCGGGGAAGTGGGCCGGAACGCCAGGTTCGCCGGCAACGGGATAAAGATAAGCGGCCGCATAGGAGGAAATGTTGAGGTTGATGTGGGCGAGGCTGAGGAAGGAGGGCTTCCCCCTGGATTCCCGTTCTACTCTGGCCTTCCCACCGTACCTTTCGTTCCTCCTGGGCTTACTTTGGAGGAAAAAGCTCGCATTGATGGGAACCTGCGCTATACCGCCAGGGAGGAGGTTTCAATACCTGCAGGCGTAGTTAGAGGTAAAGTTGAGTTCAAGAAATACGAGCCACCAAAGAGGGTAACCCCTCCACCTCGCGTGCGGGCGATAAGGTGGGGGCTTGAGCGCTTCCGATACCTTGTCAGCCTCCTCATCGTCGGCGCGATAATGCTCTTGGCTATTCCAAACTGGACTCGCCGCATGGCTGATAACCTTAAAGCTAAGCCTTTGCCGAGCCTCGGATGGGGGATAGTAGTCTTGGTAGCTTTTGCTTTTTTGATTTTAGTTGTGGGAGTGATTACGGTGGTGGTAAGCTTGTTCTTGAGGCTTCTTACCCTATCCAGTCTTGCTCGTTGGTCTTTCCTCACAGGCTTTATGGCCGGAGCTGTGGGGTTCCTGAGCCTGGGGCTGAGTTGGGTTTACATAACCAGAGTATTTACAAGCATCGCCATCGGCGCTGCCATACTCCAAGCTTTTAAGAGCCAAGCAGCGAGTGGTAGGTGGTGGCCGTTCGTGTTGGGGGTTGTGGTCTTAGTGCTTGTAACTTCTATCCCTATCCTGGGAAGGCTTCTATCTTGGTTAGCTTCCCTTGCCGGCCTTGGCTCTTTCTGGCTCTGGGCGAGGGAAAAATCAGCAGAGGTGCCCGCTACAGGGGCTTAGGAGGTAAGCATGGGGAAGAAATTGGCTTTGAGCCTAATTTTGGCCTTTCTCCTTTGGGGCTTAGCTCGGCCAGCCTTCGCCGAAGGTGGAAAACTGCTCTTTGGGGAAAGCTTTACCCTGAGAAGGGGGGAAATTTACACCGGTGATGTGGTCATCTTCGGGGGTAACCTTACCCTTGAAGAAAGAAGCCTCCTTGAAGGGGATGTAGCTGTATTCGGAGGGGGAGCGAAAATAGCCGGAACCTTGAGAGGTGATTTGGTTGTCTTTGGAGGGGGCATCTGGGTTGGGAGCAAGGGGAGGATTGAAGGTGATGTAGTGATAATGGGGGGGAAGCTGGAGAAAGAGGAAGGGGCAGTGATAACAGGCGAGGTTACAGAGATGAAAGTTTTAAGCTGGCCCAGGGCCCCCTTCCTCCCAATGCCCTTATATCTACGTTACCGGCCATTTGAGGATGTCTTCGGCTGGCTATTGGGAAGGAGCGTGCGCTTCATCCTTACGCTTTTGGCCCTTATGGCCGCTTCGGTGCTAATAATTAGCCTATGGCCGGAGCAAGTCCGGGTTGTTGCTGAAACTGCGACCAAAGCGCCTTTAGAAAGTGGTGGAATAGGCTTGGCCGCCTTAGTCCTTGGGGTCCCGGTGGGCCTTGTGCTCTTAATTGCTGCCTGTCTTGGACTTTTGGTCTGGCTCGCCTTGCTCATAGCCGGGCTTTTCGGCCTGACTGCTCTGGCTTATGAAGTTGGGAAGAGGGTGCTGGAGAGCTCCGGGGCCAGAGAGACATCGCCCATTTTCCAAGCCCTACTGGGAGTTGCCCTCATCCAGTTTTTGGACCTAATCCCGTGCCTTGGCTCATTGCTATTGCTTGTGGTATATTCTCTGGGGATAGGGGCTGTAATCTTGAGCCGGTTCGGGACTTACCAAGGGTATTGGGTCAAGGAGGAGGTTGGTGGAGCAAGCGGTAATAGCTGAGGGGCTTACTAAGAAATTTGGCGATTTCACGGCGGTTGACCACATAAGTTTTAGCGTAAAACGGGGGGAAATCTTCGGCTTCTTGGGGCCAAACGGGGCCGGGAAAACTACTACCATAAGGATGCTCCTTGGCCTTCTGCGCCCAACCGAGGGGCGGGCCTTAGTTTTGGGTTTTGATTCGCAAAGGGATACTGAGGAGGTACGCAAGCGCATCGGCTACATGACCCAGAAGTTCAGCCTTTACCAAGACCTTACAGTGGTGGAGAATTTGCGCTTTTACGGTAGCGTTTACGGGCTTAAAGGGAAAGCGTTGGAGGAGAGGATAGAGTACGCGGTGGAGATGGCTGGGCTTAGAGGTAGGGAGAAGGAGGTTACAGCCAATCTCTCGGGGGGATGGAAGCAGAGGCTTGCCTTCGGTTGTGCCATCCTACATCAGCCCGAAATGCTCTTTTTGGATGAGCCCACGGCCGGCGTTGACCCAATATCCCGGAGGGCTTTCTGGGACTTGATTTACGAATTTGCCGATAAAGGGATAACCATCCTGGTCACAACCCACTACATGGATGAAGCCGAGCACTGCCACAATTTAGTGCTAATCCACAATGGCCGGATTGTGGCCCAAGGTTCCCCACGGGAGCTCAAGGCTGGGATGGAGGGGAGCGTTTTGGAGATAAGGTGCGATGATTACCAAAAAGCATTGGAAATCCTCAGAGGGCAAGCTCTGCCGGCCGAACCCTTTTCCACTGAATACCCCTTCCTCGCCTTAAAGGGCGAAGTAGCCCTCTATGGCTCAGCCATCCACCTTGTAGTGCCCAATGCTGAAAGCTATCGGCCAATCGTTGAAAGGCTTTTGGAGAAAGAGGGGATAAAAGTCCACAGCATAGAAGCCATCATCCCTTCCCTTGAGGATGTATTTATTGCCAAGATAAGAGCAGCGGAA
>CAYOIS010000018.1:0-9715 GCA_964404055.1 uncultured Anaerolineae bacterium
CTTATGTAGGCCTTCTCCACCCGTAATTATTGTCAAAAAGCACCCGGTAAGCTATCAGCTTCCCTTTCTGAGGCGAGGCCTTTATTTCCTCCAAAACCCCAATCCCCGTAAGCCGCCGTATAACCATGAAGATGAACATGATGGATGAAGCTGCTATGTGGGGCGCTGGATAGCCTTTAAACCAAGTAAAGAAAGGCAAAGCCAGTACTCCAACTCCTACTCCAAGCCCAAGGGCTCTGGTGAAGAAGCCAAGGGCATAAAAGATTAAGGACAAAAGCATAGCCTTTGGAACCAAAAGGAGCATTGCCCCCAGAGCTGGGCCCATCCCCCTTCCTCCCTGGAACCTAAGGAAAATTGGCCAATCGTGCCCAGCTACTACTGCTACGGCGCTTGCCGCTTGGATGGAATGGGGAAAACCGAACTTCTGGGCCAGCCAAACGGCCAAGGCCCCTTTGCCAATGTCCAGAATAGCAGCAATTGTCCCCTCTACTTTCCCCACCGAATGCCAAAGGTTGCTCCCACCTACATTCCTTGTCCCTACCGTGCGCAGGTCAACACCCCTTAGTTTTCCGATGATGAAAGCGAAGGGGATAGAGCCAAGAAGGTAAGAAATAACTACCCACATAGTACCCCAGAGCATTTCTTACCTCCTCTGGCAGGACTATTCTTCGCACCAGAAAGCTATGCCTACAAGCCCAGAGCCGGTATGAGCCCCCATTACCGGCGTGAACTCAGTGACGAAGAGTTCAGCACAGTCAAAGCGCTTCTCCAGCTCCCCCTTGAGGTAAAGGGCATCCTCAAGCGCATCCCCGTGCATGACAGCCAGGTGAACCCTGCGGTCCCCAATTTTCTGCTCCGCAATCTTCAGAAGCTCTTGAAGGGCTTTGGAACGAGTTCGCGGTTTGGACCAAACATCCACTACCCCGTCCCTCAAGTAAAGCACGGGGCACAACTGGAGAGCAGATCCCAAAAGAGCCGAGGCAAGCCCAATCCTTCCCCCAAAATAAAGATACTTAAGAGTACTCAGGAAAGCGTAAAGGTGGACCTTGAGGCCAACTTCCTCAACTCGCTTCAAAATCTCTTCCGGCTCAGCACCTTGCTTGGCAAGCCTTGCCGCTTCCAAAACCACAAGACCTTGCCCGGCAGCAGCGGTGTGGGCGTTTGCGACGTAAACTTTGGCCCCTTCCACCATCTGTGCTGCGGTCCGGGCAGCCTCATAAGTAGCACTAAGGTTAGGGGGAAGGTGGATAGAAATAATCACCTCAGCCTTTTGGGCCAAAGCCAGGTAAACTTTGAGAAAATCGCCCACCGAAGGAGCTGAAGTCTTGGGCAAAGTAGTGCTTTCCCTTAGCCTCCTGTAAAGCTCCGCAGGGGAAAGGTCAATCCCATCCCTGTAAGTTACACCATTCCAGAGAAGGTAAATGGGCACTATCGTTATGCCATGCTCCTTAACCAATTCTTCCGGCAAGTTCGCCGAAGAATCTGTGACAATAGCTATCTTCGCCATCTTTCCTCCCAAAAGACCAAAATTTGCTGGCACAAAAAACTACCCCTTCAGGTTTAAACCTGGGCCGGGATTAACTCCGTAACATCCTTGACTAAACTAATGAGCTTCTCCCTATCCCCCTCTTCCAGTCTCCTAACCTCATCCATGTACCTGGGAAGGTAACCGTTGAAAGCTTTGCCCAATCCCCTTTTGCCAGACCTCCATATGTAACCCACCATCAGCCCAGCTAAGAGGATAAGGGCTGTTTCAGTGGTGCTAAAGGAAGTTATGACCTCCTTTAACAGAACCAAAGCCTGCGCTGTCTTGCGGATAGTCCATAGGGCAAGGATTAAAGCTAAGATAAGTTTAGCGCAAAAAATTAAAGGGTTGGAGATTTTGGAAAGCTCGGCGAGGGTATCCTTTATGACAGCTTTAGCGCCCTTGCGGTCGGCTTCCTCAAAACGCTGGAGTAATTCGGCGCGGATGCATCCCCAATCGGCTTTGGAGCAAGAGTTCATGGCATTGAAGGTCAAAGGGGTTGGCTTGAACTTTACCTTTGACCGCCCAGGCGTCTCCTCTTCCCTATCCACTTGGTAGATTATTTCCAAATAACCTTTTTCGGCCAAGGCGGTGAGCATATCATAAGCGGTCCAAGGACTTACCCCCAAGGTTTCAGCAACCTCGGTGTAATGGACAGGCTGCCCTGTAGCAAGGTGCTTTTCTACCACTGCCTTGAGGAATTCCTGACGCCTTTTGGTAAGCATTTCCCAACCCTCCCCAGGATAATTATATCACCGAAACTTAATTTGGGGCAAGGCAACTAAAGGTTAAGGGGAGGAGCGATATGCTTCCCTGTAGGCAGCGTACTGTTCGTAGATTGCCTTTATGTAACGTGCAGTCTCTTCCACAGGGATGATTTCTAAAAATAGGTCGGGGTCACCACCAGCCTGCTCCCACCAGCTTGCCACCCTCACAGGGCCAGCGTTATAGGCTGCTAAGGCCTTGAACCAGTGGCCAAACCTCTCTTTCTGCTTGGCAAGGTACCATGTCCCAAACTTAAGGCTAACCCAAGGCTTTTCCAGGTCCTTCTCCAAAAATTCTGGCCAATCCATAGCAGAGGCTATCGCCTTCCCCGTAGAAGGCATTATCTGCATTAGACCGATCGCCCCGGCCGGTGAGCTTACCCATGGGTCAAAGAGGCTTTCTTGGCGGATTATTGCGGCTAAAAGAAGAGGGTCAATACCCCAAGAAGAGGCTTCTTGCTCTAAAAGGCGGGGGAAGAAAAGCGGATAAGCCATTCTCCACACCTCTAAAGGAACCGAAACCCCCGCCTCTTGAGCCCGGTTGATGAGAACCATGGCTGAGCGAATGGATAGGGAATAAAGTTTCTTCTGGCGGAAGTAGAAAGTAAAGTAGGCAAGAGCTTGGGGGTCACGAAAGTACTCCCATAGGAGGCGACGGTAAAGGGCTAAAGCTTCATCCCTGTAGCCGGCTAATAGGAAAGATTCGGCCCTGAGGAGTCGGGAATCATTCTCTGGATTGAGCGATGGTTGACCGGAAGCCCAGCTTCTGACCCACTCCCTTAAGTCCTCAAGTGATAGTTCCTGTTCGGGCTTTTTGAACCCAGAGCCTGAGGCAAAATCTAGTTTGCGGAGGCTGGCCAATGCCCGGAGGCCATAGTAGCTTTCGGGGGAAAGAGAGTAAGCTCTTTCCCAGTAGCTCCTGGCCTCGGCCCACTGCCCTTTCCTCATCAAGGCTTTCCCCAGCCAGAAATAGGCCCTAACACTGCCAGCCTCCTTCCAAAGCTTTACGGCAGAATCTAAATCCCCTGCCCTGTAAAGGGCCAAGCCTGCTCGGAAAAAGGCTTCCTCTTTATCCTTCCCGGCCATCTTAAGGTAAAGGCTTGAAGCCTGGCTGAAATCACCTCTATCCTCCAGAAGGCGAGCCGCCCGCATAAGGGCTTTCGTGGCGAAAGGGCTATCGGGATAAAGCTCAGATAGCTTTCGGTATGCCGATATTGCTTCCTCCTCCCGGCCAGCTCGTTCTAAGGTCCTGCCCTTCTCCCACCAGCCTTCAGGGACAAGGTGGCTTTCAGGGTGGGTGTAAATGAGCCAATCCCATTCCTTGAGAGAAGCTTGGTAATCACCAAGTTTGCGGTAAATCAAGGCTGCGTAGTAGTGAGCCTCGGCTTTGTGTTTTGAGGGGTGAGCAGCAACATAGCGCCCAAAGGCTAAGAGCGCCGCACCACAAGCCTGAGGGTAGGAAGAGCAAGCATAGTAATCCACCAAGCCCCTCACATAATCGTCCACCGGCTCATTGGCTTCCACAAGCTCTATCAAGGCTGAGTAGGAATAGGGGGATTCGGGAGCGAATTCAATAGCCTGACGGAAGAGGCTGTAGGCTTTGCGCGCATTACCCGCTTCCTGATAGACTTTGCCACAAAGGTAATTTATGCCAGCCCGGACAGAAGGCAAAAGAGCGACCTTTTCCAAGCTTCGGCACTCGGCCAAAGCGCGGTCGTAATCCCTCGCCTTGGCCAGGGCTTCAATAATCTTCTGCCGGAGGAAAACGGAGCCGTTTAATTCGTAAGCTTGCCTGTACGCTTTTACCGCCTCCTGGTAGTAGTTCATTTGCAAATAGATATCTCCGGCCTCTTCCCAAGCGACATCGGCAAGGGGACCACCACTGCGAGCATAACGCAAGTAGGTCTGAAGAGCTGCTTGACCGTTTCCGGATTCTTTGTAAAGGTGGCCAAGCCGCAGCAATAGAGGAGAAGCCCTTGGGTCTTGGGGGTAAAGGTTTAGGAATTCTTGCCAAACATTCAGGGCCTCTTGGCCCCTGGCTTCTTCCTCCAAGCACTCCCCGAGGGCGAAAAGGGCATCGGGGCTGGAACGCAAGCTCTCAAGGAGCTTAATGGCCTCAGTGCATCGCCCTTCTTCCTTGAGAGAAAGCGCCTCCTCCAGTCCAGGAGGGCCTTGAGCAGTGATTTTCGTAGCCCCGGAAACCACCAAGAGCAAAACCAGGGCTAAAGCAATCCACCTCATCAGAAAAGGCTATCCAAGATTATCCCTAAGAAAAGGGCGGCCAGGTAAGGGCTTGTGACTTTGAAAGCCAACCAAGCGTTCTTAGGGGTGGGCTTGGCCCAAAGGTAGAGGTTGACTGCCAGCAAAGCGGCACCGGGGATGTAAGCCAGCAAAGAGTAAATAAGCCCAAACTGCCCAACGAAGTGAATTAAGACCGAAGCGATGAACATAAGCAGAGAAGTGTAGACTATGCAGCGCAGCACCTTTTTTTCGCTCGTTACCACTGGGAGCATGGGTACACCTGCCTTAGCGTAATCATCGCGGTAACGGAGAGCCAGGCTCCAGATATGCCCAGGAATCCATAGTACCACCAACGCCGCCATCAAAAAAGGAAGAAGCGCCACATCCCCACGCATAGCCGCCCATCCGAAAAGGGTTGGGGCGCCACCGCTGAAGGAGCCAAGGACTATGTTCCAAGGGGTGCGGCGCTTGGAAAGGAGGCTGTAGATTACGATGTTGTCAAATAGCCCAAGCAGCATCCAGAACAAAGCCCAACCGTTCAACAAGGCCGAAAGAAGAAGAGCAACAGCGCTTAGGGCAATACCCCAGGCAAGGGCTTCCCCGGGCGAGATTATCCCCTGGGGCAAGGGACGGCGGCGCGTCCGCTCCATCACGGCATCTATGTCCCGGTCAATGTAGCAGGTGATAGCGTTAGCCCCGGCACAGCCGGCAGTTATGGCCAAAAAGGCTTTAATGAATTTTCCCCAGTCCATAGCCGGCCCTGCCGCCGCTACCATCCCGCCAATAGAAGTGAAGACCAAAAGGTAGATGAGCCGAGGCTTGGTCACGAAGATGTAGCCCTTTATCCTTGAAGCTAAACTTACTTTCCGTGCTTTAACCAGTTCTCCTTCCATAGTTTCACCTCCGATTGGTCTTTTGCCCTCAACAGAAGCTCTGCTACCGTAAGCCCCAAAAGAGGGTGAACCAGGTCAGGAGCAATTTCGGCCAAGGGGATTAAAACAAAGCGTCTCTCGTGCAACCGCGGGTGAGGGATGGTGAGCTCCTCGTCCGAAAGAACTAAGCCGTTGTAAAATAAAATGTCCAAGTCAATGACCCTTGGCCCCCACCTTATCCCTTCACTCCGCCCCATCTCCCTCTCAATCGCTTTGAGGAAATCCAGGAGAGAGTGCGGGCTAAGGCTTGTTTCTCCGGCGCAAACCGCATTCAAAAACCACGGCTGCGCCACATAGCCCACAGGCTCTGTTTCGTAAAGGGAGGAAAACCGAGTTATTTTGACCTTCTCCCCAAGCCTTTTTACGGCCTCAAGGATATTCCTCTCCCGGTCTCCAAGGTTAGATCCAAGCCCAAGGTAAACCTCGGCCATTATCTCTTCACTCCGATTTTACTCAAATTCTCTACTATGAATTCCTCAGGCAACGGCCCCCCAACGGTTAAGTCCACAATTTTACCCGAGGGGTCAATCCAATAAGTAGTGGGTAGCCCCCTCACCCTATATCGGTTAGCGACCTCCCCCTTTGAATCCAGCAATACTGGGAAGGTCAGGCCATTCTCCTTTATGAATTTCTTGACCTTTTCAGGTGACTCACCGACGTTTATTGCTACAATGGTGAGACCGGAAGGGCCGAATTCCTCGTAGATTTTCTGGAAGGTAAGCATCTCTTCTCGGCAGGGAGGACACCACGTAGCCCAGAAGTGAAGCATGAGAGGCTTACCTTTGAAATCCTCAAGGCTTTTCTCCTGCCCTTCAATTGAGGGTAAGACGAAATCCGGGGCTGAGCTTAGCCCTTCAAGGGAAGGGCCCTTAGCTTTGCAGCTCAAAAGGGCTAAGGTGGCTAAGAATACAAAGATTACGGTCTTTGCTCGTCTCATAAGACCCCCATCCTCATCTCTTCAGCTCGTAGACGGAGCTGCTCCCGCAAGAGCCTTATGTCCTTTGGAGCAAGCCAGGCGGCAAACGAGAAGAAGAAAGCGCATATGGCCCAGGCCGAAATGCAAATGATGAGTATAGCCGTCTTGAGGTTAGCACGCACGGCTATGATTCCGGCCATAAGCGGAGAAAGGGCAGCCCCAGCTGACTCAATGAAATACTGAATGGCCAAAGCTGTGCTTCTGACTTCAGGCAAGGTCACGTCGTAAACGGTGGAGACGACGTTAGGGGCAGCAAAGGGGATAAACAAAGCCGTTATGCAAAGCATAACCAGGAAAAGGCCCTTCGCCTCTAACGGGATGTTCATGGTTACGAACAGCAGCACTGCCCCTGTTATAACCCCAAATGTAGAGACAAAAAGCCTGCCGCGGACGGTGCGTTTGAAGAAGAAATCCCCTAATGCTCCCCCCACGAAGTAGCCCGAAGCCAACACCAAAACGGCCAGCACCATCGTCACCATTACTTCCTGCGCAGAATAACCCCTTTCAACCTCAAGGTAACGGAAAAACCAATAGGTTATCACATTCCAAGGGAAAACCCCAAAGAATCCCTGGGTGAAGAGGAAGAGCAAGGTAGGCTTGCGGAAAAGCCCCCTGGCTACTTTCCAATCAAATCGGTAAACTTTTATCTGCTCCAGCTCCGCTAGCTCTGGCTCGCTTTTACCCCTGGGCACGTCTTTCACTCCGAAGAAGATGATAGCAGCCAATATTATCCCAATGGAGCCTGTTATGTAAAACACACCCCTCCATCCCAAGACATCGCGCAGAGAAAGGGCCAAAATCATCCCCAGAAGGTAGCCTAAAGGCATAGCTATTTCCAGGAGGCCGTAAATCTTGCCTCGGGTATGAGGGCCGAAATAGTCGGCTATGAGGCTGTAAAGCCCAGGATAACTGGAGTCATCAATCCCTGTAGAGGCTCTTGTAGCCAAGAAGGTCGGATAAGTTGGGGCAATGGCGCTGAGCCAAGTAGTGGAGCCCCAGATGAAAGAAGCCAAGGCCAAAAGCTTCGGCCGGGCAAAGCGGTCGTATAGAAAACCCCAGAGGGGATAAAAGAGGGCCCCCACAATCAAAGCGCCTGTGAAAACTGCCCCCATTTGGGCTTCATTTATCTTAAATGTTTCCATGATTGGCGTAGTAAGCGGACCAATTAAGAGCTTATCAGCCTGGTGGAGGAGGATGAAGGCGAAGAAAACTGCTACCACAAACCCCTTGTATCTTCCGGGATTGCTCATGGCTTAATCCTCCAAAAAAGTCTTGCCCACTTTAAGGGCGCAAAAATCCCCATGCCTATGAAAGGCAAAGGCAAAACCAAAAGCCCGTTCAAGAAAAGTTGCCAGAGGCCCATTAATTGAGCTACGTATAGACCTAAAGGTGGGATAAAGTAAGCTGGCTTCGGTCCTGCCAAAAGGAAGCCAAGGGCCACTGGGAGGGAGGTAAAGTAAAGGACCCACAGCACGTAGCTGGCCAAGCTTTCCCCTGCCTCAATAGTCCCCTCTTCTCCTTCCAGGAAGAGCCAGAGCAGAGGGAGCAAAGCTGGAAGGTAGAGGGAAAGGAAAGTTCGTTTCAGAGCAAAGGGCGATGGCCCCATGTGGATTAAAGCTTCCCAAGAGAAGTAAGGCCATTCTTGGCGGAAAAGCCAAGCGTTCAAAGTGAAAGAAAGCAAGCCAGCCAGGAAAGGTACGAGGAGCTGGCGCCTGTAAATTAACGCTAAAATGATAGGCCAAACCAAGACCCAGAAGAAGAAAAGGGGGAGCCTTTTCCACCGGCCAGTAGCCAAAGCCTTAGCCCTGGCTTTATCTATGGCCAAATTGGCCTCTTTCAACGTCAGCCCCGCCAATTCCATGGCCCCATAGGGGTTGCCAAGCTCCAGAGAATTCAAAGCTAACTTAGCATCACTCTTTAAATCCTCATAAAGGCCTTGGCCTAAAAGCTCCTTGGAATAAAAATCAGCCAAAGAGACTCGCTGGCTCGCTACTGAAACCAGTTTCAAGGCCTTAAGTTCATCGGAGAGGAAAAAAGCTTGCAGGAAAGGAATGCCTCTTGAAGCGGCCGGGGGCGGAGAACCGGAAGCAGCGGCGAGAGTTGGAGCAATGTCCAAAAGCGAGGCTTCACCGTAGTAGCCTGGCACAACCCCTTTTCCAAGCAAGACAAAAAAGTTGGGAGTAAGGATAGCTAAAAAGTCTTGGGAAGCATTAAAGCCTAAACGGCTTATCGCCTCCTCAAGGGAAGTGCTTCCCGCTGGGATGTGGAGGAAAAGGAAATTGGGGTCAAAGAAGGAGACAAAGCGTACCATCTCGGGCACTATATCCCCATAACGCGCGGGAGAAGCGAAGAAGCAAGCGTAGAGTTTTTCGGTTGAGGAACCCAGAAACTCTTTCCACCACTCAGGCCCCGAGAAAGCAACCCGCTGGCCAGATTTGGCCGCTTCCTCCAATAGGTTGCTGACTTTCAGAGGAGAAGGAGTGAAATAAATTCCCGTCAGTTCAGGGGGAGCACCGGTTAAAATCATAGCATAGGTGGTGTAAAAGCCAGGGACATCAGGCCAAAGGACTCTGAACTGAGCCCCGCCTTCCAGTTCGGCCGTTGTTCCATCGTAAAGGATGAAAATTACTCGCCTGGCAATCGGCTTGCTGGCTAAGCCCATCGGCAGCTTTTCAGGAAGAAGAAAGGAAAAGTTTGCCGGAAAATCCCCCAAGAACGAAAGCCAAAGGTGGGCAAGGTAGGAAGTCAAGACAAAAATGAGGGAGCTTAAAGCCAAGAACAAGCCTTTGCGCATCTTAACCTCAGTAAAGGAAATTAACTGCCTGGGGATGTATCCGGAAGACAGCTGGAGCTGTTCCTACGATTTCCCCCTCAGCTTGGATAAAAATGGTTGCTTCGGAACTTATTTCTACCCTTTGAGCTTCATAGATTTTAACTTTGCGGTGGTGCACGTGAGTACCGCGGTAAACCCTGGGCACGAGAGTTATAAACTCAAGCTTGCTCATATCTTCACCTATTGCTACGTAGAATTTGCCATCGTCCAGTAAGGCCTCGGGCGCTACAAACATACCGCCCCCAAAATATTTCCCATTGGCCACCACCACAAGGTAAGCCTTAAGTTCAAGGGTTAAGGAGTCCAAAACTATTCTAAAAGGCAGGCTTTTATAAGTCAAAAGGGTCAGGAAAAGGTTGTAGAGGTAGGGTATAGTGCCTCCAAAGACTTTAGGGGCCCTGTTGGTCCTCTCGGCAACTACAGCATCAAAGCCTGTCCCAGCTA
>CAYOIS010000018.1:9815-18586 GCA_964404055.1 uncultured Anaerolineae bacterium
TTAGGGGCCCTGTTGGTCCTCTCGGCAACTACAGCATCAAAGCCTGTCCCAGCTACGTTTATGAAGTAGCGCTTTTCTTCCCTCCCCTCTTTCATGCACTCAATTTCCCCAAGGTCCACTCGCATGGTTTTTCCTTCCAAGATTTTAGCGAAGGCCTTGATTGGGTCCCGTGGTAAGCCGAGAGAGCGAGTGAAATCTGAGCCAGTCCCACCGGGGATGGCTCCAATGGTGATTTCTGGGGAAATACCATAGCGAAAGGCGCCGTTCAACACCTCGTTCAGGGTCCCATCTCCCCCAAAGGCCACTATGGTCTTAAAGCCCTTTTCCACCGCCTCCGCAGCTAAGGAAATGGCATGAGCAGGGTACTGGGTCAAGGCGAAAGAGAACGGCACTCCCTTGCTTTCCAGAAATTCCTTCACCAAAGGCCATTTCTTCCCAACTTTACCATTGGCTGCTATCGGGTTCACAATAACCATAATTTTCTCCATCTCACGCCTCCTCAACCTTTTTAAAGTTATTAACCCCTTTCCAGCGATTCAGCGACTGCCAAGAGTGAAAACCTCCGTAGGGCCTCCTCCATCCCCCCTTCTATCCATCCCTCCACTACCTTAATACCTTTCTCAAAAGCCAATAAAATAGCTGCCTTTTCCTCCTCCGAAAACTCCCCCAAGACATAATCCACTGGGTCTCCTCTTGCCGGGCGGCCAATCCCAAAGCGAAGCCTTGGAAAATCGTTGTAGCCGAGCGCATCTATTATGGACTGCATTCCACGGTGTCCACCGGAGCCACCCTTCGGCCTAAGCCTTAAGGCTCCCAGAGGAAGGTCCAAATCATCGTAAACCACGAGCAAGTTGGAGGGGATAATGCCCAAGGATTTGACCAAGGGCTTGACGGCCTGCCCACTAAGGTTCATGAAGGTCAAGGGCTTAGCGAGAACAACCTCTTGCCCCTTTATTGAGCCGAAAGCCAAATGGGCGTTGAAGCGGAAGGTGGAGAAATTGAATCCGTATTTTTGGGCTAAGTAATCCAAAAATTGGAAACCCACATTGTGGCGGGTCTCGGCGTATTGAGGCCCAGGGTTGCCAAGCCCCACAATCAGCTTGCTGGCCATAGCACTCAAAGCCTCCGCACCGAGTTAATGATAGCCCGGAGGAGGAAGAGGAAGCCGGCGAAAGCGAAGAAAGCCCCAGCTGCTCCCATGCCATAGCAAAAAGAAGAGGCCAATTTGCCCGGCTCAAAAGCAAACCCCTCGCTTCGGGCGGCGGTTGGAGTAGGCAATATGCTCAAAGTCGGAGAAGGTTTAGGGGTTACCAGAACTTCGGTAACAATGGTAGGGGTTGGGGGTATAGGGGTAGGAGAGGGTTCGGGGGGCAAAGGGGTGAAAGTGGGGGTTGGAGTCGGAGCCGTGTTGGCAACCACAAGCCCTCGGATGAATACTTCCACATAGTTCCCATCGCGCCTGGCAACCCTCAACCTGAGCACGTAAGAGCCATCTGGCACTTTGGTTGTATCCCAAACTCCAAGGATTCCATCTACTACCTGGGTTTCCACTACCCCCCCGATTGGAACCCACCTATCGCCTGTCGGGGGTTCGGGGGAATAATGTAGCTCATATTTCCAAAAATCGGGGAGGCTGGCCGTCCCTTTTATGGCCACCTCCCCTCTGAGAGTTTCCCAATCTTTAGGGGAGGTGATATAAGCTCCAGGCAACTGAGGCCTGAAGGCTAGGGAAATAAGACTAGCCCCCAAAAAAATCGCTGCGATGAATTTCCTCACTAAAGCCTCCTTTTAGCTTTACTTCTAACCGAATGATAAGGCATCAACCTTTTCCTGTCAAGCCACTCACGCCGACGGGTATGTCCCAGAATTGTGGCTCCTCTCATTTTCCCACCCTCGTTGGCTGAGGGTTCGCCAACGCCTTAAGTCCCACTCGTGGCAGGGTTACAGGGGTTGGCTACTAAATTTTAGTTTTGCGCGGGACGCCCCTCGCTCCCCTGTACCCCCAAGTTTTTGCCCACCCTCGTTTGCTGATGACCTGCCAACATTTTGAGTCCCACTCGGTAACAGGTTGGTAAAAGTTAACAACTCACCCCTTGTTTCTATTCGGCATGGGCAGCCGGGGGAAGATGCCGATGAAATTGGGACACATCCATGCCGACTTGAGTCAACCCCTTTGGCTAAAAGTTTACCTTCACTGATTTCTAAGTTTTTAACCCCAAACGGGCACTCAAAGCGTAAAATTTTTTAAATGCCCGTGTGTTTTTGCGGTTAATTTTGGAAAAAGCGATTGAATTTAGCCCCCTCCAGCCTATAGCCAGCCTCCGTTGACCTTCGTCCTTTACCTTAAGGCTAAGGCTGTAAGGAATGCGGCTAAAAGTAGCAGGGATTCCCGCTCCTTTCCTTCAGCTCCAACGAAACTCAAGGCCAAACAAGCTAATCCTCCGGCCAAAATAAAACGTCCAGCCCACCAGAAAGCCAACGATAGGAGCAAAATCAGGCCAAAAATCAGCCATTTTCCCCAGCTCTTCACCCTCAAACCCCACCCCATGAGCCCGAAGGCTACTGCACTTAAGAAAGGCAAAATCCCGAGGTCGCGGTTAGCGAAATACCCAATTAGCCAAGGGATTGTAACCTCATAAAAAGCTTCCCATAGGGAGTAGTCTTTACCCCCTTTGATGGAGAGGACCATAGCAAAGCCCAAAGCCCCAGCCAGCAAAATAGTAGGCCAGAGCCTCATCCCTTGCGAGAGGGCAAGGGTGGGAGCAAGTACGGATAGGAGAAGTAAAGAGCCAAATGCTTTCCCTTGTTGGGGCCAAAAACTATCTACCCACCAAGAAACAAAGCGGCCTAAAGCCTCAGCCATCCTCCAAGCAATAGAACCAGGGAGAGAGTAGGGAAACTGGAGAAACCTCCTACTGGAAGAGGGAAAGGGCTGAAAATCAGCGGAGGTAAGAGCCTCAAGATAACGCCACCATGCAGGCATCAACCACTCCACAAGGAAGAGGAGGATAATGAACTGGGCTGGGGAAAAGGGGTTGCCTGCAGCCAAAAAACCAGCGATAAAAGCCCAAAGAGGCCTTAGCTTGAAAAAGGGGCCTTCAAATGTTAATGACAATTTCATCCTTAGCCGTTTATTTCTTGTAAACCTCAAAACTTACCGCGAGACGGGCGAAAAAAGTCCCTCCATCACCTAATTCCACATCTTTTATGATGACTTTGCATTCCAAATTCTCTGTCTCCAATTGGAAACTTTCGCCCTTCTTAGCTTTAACAACCTCTCCCGAGGATTGAGCTCTCAGGCTTGCCAACATCGTATCATCAGCTTCGGGAATAGCGATGAACTTGGTCACCGTGCGAGCAGAACTCTTGTCAAAAAGCCAGACCTCAAAAGCTCCGAACCTTGGCGGATCGCCTGGCATTGTCACCTCGGCGCTATCAATACCGCATTCCCCTAAGTATTCGCTACCACTCTCAATGGGAAAGGACTCAGAGAAGCGAACATCGCCGTAGGTATAAGTAGCTGAATACTGGGCCAATGGGAGGACTTCCCTGTATTCTCCCTCAATTACTGGCTGGGCTTTAGGGCCGGGAGAAGGTTTAGCACGACGCCTGGGGAATTTGAGGGGCATTTTCAGGGCTTGGCTTTTCAGGAGCCTAAAAGCAAGGCCACCTAATAACACTAACACCAACAGAAGAGATATAATCCCAAGCACGGAGAGAATACCAGGCCCTTTCTTGGGGGCCTGAGGGGCAGGTGTAGGTTTAGCCGCTCCCGGCTCCGGGAGATTGAGAGCAGATTTGATGGCATCCAAGCGCGCAGAAAGGAGCTCATCCCCGGGATTTTCCCTCTTAAGTTCGTTTAAGAGGGCGGCCAAATCCCTGGAAGGCCACCCTTTGAAACGTTCTTTAAGGATTTCGGGGTTTGAATTTATAGCATAAGACTCAGCAGCCATGAGTATGTAATGTTTTTTGAACTCTGGCCTCAGGTCCCAAGGGTCAGTATTCACCCATTTGACAGGCCAAAGCCACCAGCCTACTACCACCCAGCCCAATAAGAAACCAGCCACAAAAGCTAAACCAATGTATTTGCCATGGATTTTAAGCATTTTCCCTCCTTTAACCCATCTTCCTTCGCCATTCTTGCTTTATTTCCAATTTATCCAGCTCAACCCCGAGGGCCAAGAACTCCTTGAGGAGCCGGTTGAACTTGGACGGCTCTTCAAGCATTGGAAAGTGGCGAGTTCCGGGTATAGCCATGAAGCGCAAAGGGGCCCTGAAATCTTTAAAGGCTATGCTAGGCTCTGGACTCACTATGTTGTCTTTCTCGCCATAAATGACTAAGGTTGGGACCTTAAGGTTAATAAGCTCCAAGCGCAAGTCCAATTCTCTTATTGAATTGACGCTAAGCTCTATAGCCTTTGAGGAGGCCTTTTGAATTTCCATTTGGACCTCCTCATGCTCTGAAGGGACAAGCCTGGAATAGCGGTTCCCTTGGAAGAGGGCAAAGTTGACGGAGTCACCGGTAATAGGCAGGCTTACAGCTACAATCTTCTCCACCTTATCTGGGTGTCTTGCCGCATAGCGCACTGCTATTATCGCCCCCAGAGAGTGCCCAACCAAGCAAAGCTTGAGGATGCCCATATTTTCCACAAAAGCTTCCAAGAGCTTCAGGTAATCCTCAACGGTAAACCTCTGATGAAATTTATCAGAATCGCCAAAACCCCAGAGGTCCAAAGCGTAAGTCTTAAAATATGCGGAGAGCTCTTCCATGCTCCCTATCCAATAGCGCCAGGAGCCAAGCCAGCCGTGTAGGAAGATTAAAGGCTTGCCACGCCCTATGGATTCGTAATGGACCAAACCTCCATCAATGATTATTGCGCTCATTTCTTGAACCTTCTCAAGATTTCCTGGACTCTCTTGGGTAACTCATCGGGGGCGAAAGGTTTTATGATGTAATCGTCACCTCCTGATTCATAACCGGCCTTTATCTCATGCTCCTGCCCCCTTGCTGTAAGGAAAACCACCGGGATATGTTTAGTTTGGGGGCTCTCTTTGAGCTTTTTGCACACTTCGTAGCCTGAGAGCTTGGGCATTTTTATATCAAGTAAAATCAAATCCGGCTCTTGGGTAAAAGCCTTCTCCAAAGCTTCAAGGCCATCTATAGCCTTTATTACTTCAAAACCGCCAAGCTGCAGAGATATTTCCACAAGCTCCAATATATCTTTCTCGTCTTCAGCTACGAGGATTTTGGCCATGCCTGCCCTCCGCTTAATTAACTATTCCCAAACAGGAAGAGTAAAGATGAAAGTGGTTCCCTGGTTGGGAACGCTTCTAAACGAAATTTCCCCTCCCTGCATCTCCACCAGCTTTTTGGTTATGTGTAAGCCAAGGCCTGTGCCCTGCTTCCCCCGAACCATAGGATGAGAGCCACGGAAAAACCGCTGGAATACCTTGGGTTGTTCCTCAAACGGGATGCCTATGCCTGTATCCGCTACTTCTATCTTAATGAACTTATCTTTCCGGCAAGCTTTCACTTTTACTTTGCCACCATGAGGGGTGTAAGAACAAGCGTTTTCCAGAAGGTTGGAAAGGATTTGCGCAAACCTAAGCTTATCGGCCTTCAAGGGCGGCAAATCTTCCTCTATCTCTACCTGCAGTGATAGCCCATTCTCTTCGGCCTTTTCCCAATACATGCTTACCACTTCTTCCACCGCTTCTTTAACTTGCACCGGTGCAATGTTCAAAGGTATTTGTCCCGCTTCTATTTTGGAAAGGTGACTTAAATCTTCCAAAAGTTTTTGCATCCTTTCCGCATTGGAGCGCACTTTCATTAAGAATTCTTCCTGGCGCTCACTTAGTGGACCAGCCTTGCCTTCAAGGATTAAATCAGTGTAGCCTTTTATGGAGGCCAATGGATTGCGCAATTCATGGGAGATTTCAGAAATGAAGGCGCTTTTGGCCTCTGAAGCTTGGCGAACTCTTTCAAAAAGCATTGCTTGGTTTATGGCAATTGCTGCCCTATCCGCCAAACTGCGGACGAAAGCCAAATCCTCCTTGGTAAAAGCATCATAGTGGGAACTCTCCAGAGTTATCGCCCCTAAAATTTTGCCTTCTAAGATTATGGGAACAGTGAGCTGGGATAGAGTTGATTCTCTCACTGGATCATAATCAGGATCTAAGCCGACATCAGGGCATAAAACGGCTTGCCCAGTCCTTACCACTCTGCCTGTTATGCCCCTTTCAAGAGGGTAAGGGGTGTAAGCATATTTCTCAATTTCAGGCGGGTAGCCCACTTGAGCTTTCAAGTAAAGGCCCTTTTTCCCCTCCCTTTCCTCCACCAGAGCCAGAACACCCGCATCGGCACCGGTATAAGATACAGCCCTATCAACAATAAGCCGCAAGAGGCGCTCCAAGTCCACAGAGGCTATAGCCATCTCCCGATCCAGCTCGGCTAAGATGGAAAGCTCTTTAACCTTCTGGGCGAGGGCTTCGTCGGTTCGCTCTAAGAGGCGGGCGTTTTCCAAAGCCACAGCCGTCTGAAGGGCTATGTTTTGGAATACCTCCAAGTCCTCTTGGGTGTAAAGGTTTTCTTCATCATAGCTCTGGACAGCCATAACTCCTATGACCTTATCACCCACAATCAAAGGTACGCCGAGCCAGCTCTTAGCTGGGCGCCCTACTGGCTCAACCCCAAGGCGCTTGAGCTCTTCTTCCGCATCCCCACTAAGAAGCAGAGGTTTTCCGGTAAAGATTATGTGCTCAGTCAGCCCCTTACCAGGTATTACCTTGCGCTTCCCCCCTCCACTAACCTTGCCATTTTCTACCACAAAAACGAATTCAATTGTTTCCTCCTCCGGATTGTAAAGGGCGATGTAAAAGTTCTCAGCTTTCATTAGGCGCGAGATTTCCCGATGCACAATGGAATAAAGGAGTTTGGGGTCTAAAGTTGAGCTTACCGCTCGGGCAATCTCGTTCAAAGCCGCAAGCTTTGCCGCACGCTTCTTTTCACTCTCCAGAAGCCAAAGGTTCTCTAAAGCTATTTCGCCTTTTGAGACAACCGCCTCTATCATCTTAATATCTTGAGGGGAGAAGGGGCCTTCGGGTCTGTTGGCTAAAGCTATAAGGCCCACAGGCTCCCCTTGAACCTTTAAGGGGACAGCCAGGAAAGAGCCAAATCTAACTGGGGTATCAGCCCAGCGGGAGAAGCGGGGATCAAGTTCCAGATTGGTTGAAACGACTGTGCGGCCTTCCTCCAAGACTATATCGGCTAAGGTTTTGCGGTCCGGCTGAGCTGGGGGTTTAAAAGGTTTGCGAGAGATTGGCTCACCTAAGGCAACTTTTCGGACTAAAGATTTGTTCTCTTTTAGTATTACTTCGCCCCAAGAAGCACCAGTAAGTTGGACAAGGCTTTCCAGGAGGGTTTTAAGGAGCGAGTCAGCATCCCTCTGAGAGGCCAGAAGCTCGCCCAAGTCGCTTAAAGCTTTGTAGAAGTCCCTCTGCCTCCTCTGAGTACCAAGCCACTGGTCCACAGCTACGGCGCTTAAGACCAAAAGGAGGACTTCTATCAAAAGGGAGAAAAGGTGCTCCGAGAAAAAGTTGCGCTCTGCTGTCTGCAAGATGTGGGGGAGCATTAGGGAGGCCACTAAGAAAGCTCCGAAAAGCCCTGGTCCAAGCCCATAAAGGAAAGAGACCAGAATAACGGGGATAAAGTAGAGGTAACGAAGGGCATGGAGAGGACTTCCAGCTGGGGTCCGGTAAAGGACCCATGTCACCGCTATTACAAAAATAGCCGAGAGCACAGCAGGCCAAAGGCTTTGCTTCTTCATCTCAGCTCACCACAAGGGAAGCCGCTAAACTAAAAATGGCATTGCTTATCCAACAGCTCAATATGCTCCCTCTCCACCGGAAAAGGGCGGCATTAACAATGGCCATAGTCATGATGTAAAATTGGGCTCCCAAGGTTAAGGGGGCAAAGCTAATCCAAAGAGCTTTGACCATGTAGACAAGGACGTTGAAAACGCCTGTTAAGAAAGCGGCAGCCCAAAAGCCCTTGCCCCGATAGTTGTACCAATAATTAAAGAGGAAACCTCGGAAAAAGAGTTCTTCCCCGAGGGATTGGATTCCCAACTCGTAGCCCAAAAGCCAGAGGGAATAAGGCCATGGGTTGAAGATTAGTTTCCTGCCCATAGCTGTTACCACTAAGAGCATGTGGGCTCCGAGGAAAGCACCGGCTAATATGCCAACAAATACGTTTTCCTTCCAGTTTGCCGTTCCGAGGCCTATCCTTTGTGCTCCCGATGGGTTACGCAAGGATAAGGTGATGAGAGGGACCCAGGGTAGGAGCATGAGTAAGCCAAAGAGGAGTTTCGGATTGTTAACTTGGGGGGAGAGGTGTAGTTCTTGCCGAAGGCCGCCTTTTGTGAGGTAATCCACTAAGGCCATTATGACCAGGTTAAAGGAGTAGAAGAGTAAAGCGATTTTCAAGGCTTCTTCCTCTTTTTGACGCCAGAGCATGAACCATATTGGGGCCAAGAAATAAAGGCATATGGAGCCCGCTTCGCTTATGAAAGCGGAAAGGCCGATGTTGCCGGTTGTTTTTTTTATGACCCATTCCGAGAAGGCGACGACGAAAGTCGCAGAGACGATGGTTACTACAATTAGGGTTCGGGCCAATTGGTTTTCCCGCCGGATGATGTCTTCTATTTTATGCGCTTCTTCGTTGACAAGGAAAGCCAGGGATGACATTTAATCAACCCCTATTAAAGTGATTT
>CAYOIS010000019.1:0-2990 GCA_964404055.1 uncultured Anaerolineae bacterium
CATTTCCCGGAGGGTAAGGGCCATCTCGCGGCGCTTTTTCTCCTCTTGGAACAGGAGAGCATTTTGAATAGCAACTGCTGCCTGACCAGCTACTGTTAGCATGAAGTTTAAGTCTGTAACATCAAAAGCATTTTCGCGCTCATAGCTTTGGACGGCCATAACCCCAATGGCTTTATCGCCAACAATTAAGGGAACGCCAAGCCAAGAGAGAGCTTTTCTGCCTATTAATTGCACTCCCTCCAAATTTTTCAGGCGTTCCTCCACCTTATCAGGGAGGAAAAGGGGCTCGCGAGTTCTAATAATGTATTCGGTAACGCCAGAGCCCGCTCTTCTACTACCTCCTTTCCTTCTCTTCCCTTCATCAACATAATAGGGGAACGAAATTTCATCTTTCTGGGGGTCATAAAGGGCCACGTAGAAGTTAGTAGTATCAATCACAGTGCTTAGGGATTCGTGGAGCCTGGAGAAGATTTCTTCCAGGTCAAGAGTAGAGCTTATGGCTTGGCTTATCTCGTTCAGGGCCGAAAGCTCTCGTATCCTCCTATCTCTTTCGGCGAAGAGCATGGCCCTGGATATGGCTACAGCCGCTACATCAGCCAAAGCTGAAATCAGCCTCTTCTGGGATGGAGTTAAGAGGGTATCCAGAATGAGGATTCCGATGACGCCAGCTTCAGTTTTCAAGGGTATATTGGTAAGCTCTTTTTTGAGGGGGAATAACCCTTTTACAACTCGGGAGTCGCTCTCCGCATCCTCAGTCTCAAATATTTCCCCAGTCCGGATTACTATGCCGAAGGTGCCCGTGGAAGAAGGAAGGCGGCGATCGTTGAATTCCTGGATTATTTCTGCAGGGACATTGCGGCTCACAGCCAAACGCAAGGTGTCGGTGGCTCTGTCCACAAGGACAATGGATCCTTCCTTTATCCCAGCAATAGAGAGGGCTGCGTCTAAAGTTATGTTAAGGACTTCCTCAAGAGAAGTGGCTTTGTTCAAGGATTCACCAACTTGGGAGAGGAGGGAAAGCTCCTGAAGGCGTGCTTGGGCTTCTTGGAACAGGCGAGCGTTATGGATAGCTATGGAGACTTGGTCGGCTATGGTCTCCAAGAAGATTATATCTTCCTCTTCAAAGGCATAAGGCCTTTCATCTTCAATGTCCAGGACCCCTACAACTTTATCCCGGATGCGCAGAGGGATACACAGCTCAGATTTGGGATTCCATCCAGGAGCTGCGATGTAATAAGGGTCAAGGGAAGTGTCATTAGCCAGGCGAGTACGGCCTGTTCTGGCTGTCCAGCCTATCATCCCTTCGGTTATTTTCTGGCGCCAGAGGCCAGGCTTTGCCCCTTCATATATGCTTGAAGAGGCTTTGAGGACAAGCTCCTCGCCCTTTTCGTCCAGCATAAGTATAGCCACATGGGGGTAACCGAAGTGGCGCTTTATGGCTTCCACTGCCATCTGGAGGAGCTCTTCTTCGTTCAAAATAGAAGAGGCTTCGCGAGCTACTTGAGCCACAGCTGCTTGCCTTGCCGCCCTCTTCTGAGCAGCTTGGTAAGCCAAGATGTTTTCCAATGCCACAGCTGCTTGGGCGGCGAAAGCTTCCAACACTTCTAAGGTTGGCCGGGATGGAATCCGTCCATCAGCGGGGTCATCTACACTTATTATCCCAAGGAGCTGGCCTGCGCTGGAATACATTGGGACAAGGAGCATGTCCTCAGGATGCCATTTGCCCTCAGGCCAGGGTTCTTTTTCAGGAGGCAAGGGGAGGAAAGTGTAGGTATGCAAGCCTTTAGCCCATTGCTCTTTCTTATGATGGGGGAAGAAATAGCACTTCCCCATCCTATATTCTTCGGTCAGGATGCTTTCAACAGCTTCCAAGGGGTTGGAAACCTTCTTGAGTTCCTCCAAAACTGGCAGGGGTATTCCAGCTCCGGCTACCCTCCTTAAGCGTGGGGGCTTACCCTCCACCACACTAATGAGAACAGCTCGGAACCCTGTGGCTTCACGAATGGCATAGGCTACATCTTCCAAAACTTCCTCCAAAGGGCGGTCGGTGCGGAAGGACCGGCTCAGTTCGGCAAGGGCGGCAAGCTGTTCAGTCCGGCGAGAAGCCAGAAGGCGGGCCTCAACTTGCTCCTGGTAACGGAGGGCGTTCCCGATTGCCACTGAGGCTATGGCTGCCATCCTCTCTACAAAGCGGGCGTGCTCAGGGGTGAAAGCGTTAAGGGTTCTGCTTTCCAGGTTGATTATTCCCACAATCTGCTCTTCGTAAAAGATGGGAACGGCCATCTCTGAGAGGGTATCCGGTGCCCCTTGGACGTAATCTTTATCCTCCCTCACATCTCCTACTATGACTGTTTGGCCAAGCCTGGCTGCCTTACCGTGGATTCCTTCATCAATGCTAAAGCTCATGTTTGTTAATTCTGGGCTGAAACCTTTTAAGGCCTTTATGGTATAGGAACGGGTATTCCAATCCACTAAAGCCACATCCACATAATCGGCTCCAGTCGCCCTCACGGCCTCATCGCATATGGCTTGGAATATGGTTTCAAGGCTCAAAGTAGAGCTTAATGTCTGGGTAAGCCGCACAATGGCTCCCAGCTCCTCAACCTGCCTCCGAAGCTGCCGCTCAGTGAGGCCGTAAAGGCGGGCGTTCTGGAGAGCCATAGCTGTCTGGTCAACAAGAACCCTGGCTAAGTTGACAAAATCAGGGGAGAAAGACCTTGGTTCTTTCCAAAAAAAGTTGATTACTCCAAAAGTTTCCTCCCCAACCCTTAGAGGGAACGCAGCTACACTCTTCACCCAAGGGATAAGTTGGGGTTTTCCTATATCTTCAATAAGTAGTGGTTCCCCGAAGGCAATTAACTTGTATCCTCTTGGGTCAGCTATCATCTTTTGGAGGGCTTCTTTAAAGATACGGGGATCAATATAGGGGATGCCTTTTTGGGCTACAATCTGGAAGTTGCCAAACTCATCAAGGAGGGCTATGGCTCCGG
>CAYOIS010000019.1:3090-18315 GCA_964404055.1 uncultured Anaerolineae bacterium
AAGTTGCCAAACTCATCAAGGAGGGCTATGGCTCCGGCTTCGGTACCTAAAAGGGGGAGGAGGTTATCCAAGGCCACCTTAGCTATAGTTTCCACATCCAGGGAGCGAGCCAGGGCCTGAGCATGGCTCAATAGGGTTTGGACTTCCAAAGCGCGGCGCCTCTCTTCCTCGTAGAGGCGGGCGTTTTCCAAAGCAATGGCCGCATGCTCTGCCATCTTCTCCAAAAGCCGGCGGTGTTCCGGGGTAAAGGCTGCTAAGCGTGTGCTCTCAAGGTTCAAGACACCCACTACCTTGTCCTTAACCTTGAGGGGAACAGCCAGCTCTGAACGAATGGAAGGGAAAGCTTCTACATATGCTGGCTCTTCCGATACATCGTAGACCAGCAATGATTCCCCAGTTCTAGCCACTTTGCCTATGATGCCCCTCTGTATCGGCCAAGGTGTTTCGGAATAAATGCCCATGGTTTCGTAGGGATAACCCCGGTAGGCTAAGACGTAGAGGTTTTGGCCATCGGGGGCAAGGCGCATGATTACCCCAGCATCAGCATTGGTGAGCTCCATTGCCCGGTCCAGAATGAGGTTTACCACCTTCTGGTAATCCAAAGAAGAGGCGAGCTCTCGGTCCAGTTCTTCTATTACTCTGTTTTCAGTGACGTCATGGAATACGAGTGTGAAGCAAAGCGCTTCATCCACGAAGCTTTTATAAGAGGTTACCTCATATATTCGGCCTCTAAAGCTCAATTCCTCCGTAGTTTCAGAAGTTATGAGGCCAAGGAGGGTTTCCCTGGGGGCAATGGACTCAGATATTTCCATAATGTTTTGGCCAGGGTAAAAACCGAGCGCTTCCCTTGCCTTGCGGTTAGCATAAAGCACCTCGCCAGTCGGCATTACCACTATTGTCCCTTCTTCCACACTATCCAAAGCGATGCTTCCCAAAAAGGCAAACCCTTTTTCCTTTCCCGCTTTCTGGAGGACCCTATTTATCAAAAAGCCCCCAACGAAGGCTAAAATCGCAACTCCTAACAACTCCAACCACGCCATATTATCCTCCACTTTTTACTGCAATATATCCTGTGGAGACAGCAAGTCTCGGCTCAGAACTACCCGGGGCAAAGATGGGGATTCGTTCAACTACTTGCCAAGGTAGGAGCATAGCACGCAAGCCCATATCGCTACGTGGGTAATTCCTGTTGCCTACAAGCCTATAAAGGCTTTTGAATATAAGGTAACGGAAATAAGTTCCTCTCGTGGCGCGAATGGCATCAGCATCCGTGTTCGTTACCACCAAACGGGAACCTGGGACCACCCAGCCGTAGAGAACTTTGAAGATTTCCCGCACAACTTCATCCGGCAGGAAATAGATTATGCCTACCATTATGACCCCAAGTTTAGGGGCATTGCCGAAAAACTTCTTTGCTTCAGGCAACACCTCTTCCTGAAACCTCCTGAGGTCGCCTTTTATGTACCGGACCTTTTCATTTCCAGCGAGCTTCTCTTGAGCCAGCTTTACCACCTTCTCATCCTTGTCCACATAGAGGACTCGGGCATCGGGGAAGAGCTGGTGAACATGACCAATAGTGGGCAAGCCCGCTCCCAGCACCAGGAAGTCCCTAATTCCTTCTTTGTAGAATTCCAATGCCGCCCTCTGGCCGAAAAGCCACCTCTCGTTTACAGCCTTTTTCACTGGGCCTATTCTCCTAAGCAAGAACAAAACCAGCTTCTCCCCGGCATTCAAATCTTTCATGAGCTTAGGGTCTACCATTGCCGCAACAACTTTGGCAGTGCTTACGCTCATTTCTCTTCCTCCGCCATAGCCTTGCGCCTGGCCTCAGCGGCCATCTCCGTTATCTCCCTTATATCGGCGAATGGTCCATCATCGGAAGTGACAACCCCGCATACGAGGCTCATAAAAGGCACTTTCTTTTCCCCAAGGAGCATGTAACCCCGTTCTCGGTCTATGAAAGAGTAGAAGGAATGGACGTGTTCACTAAATCTGGCCTTTGCTTCCTCAAGTATTGTTTTGACATTGGCTTTGTCCGTGATGAGCACAAAGTCATCATCGCCCACATGGCCGAGAAAATCGTTTGGGGTGCCGTCCTTGTCTACGATTTCCCCCAGCATATTGCCAACAAAGCGCAGCACATCGTCCCCAGCTACAAAACCGTAGACATCAGCAAATTCCCTGAAATGCTGGATTCCGAAGAAAAGGAAAGCCCAGCCTTTCCGAGCGATGAGATTCCTCAACTGCTCCTCAACCAGCTTACTACTGGGTAGGCCAGTCACCGGATGGCTGAGGTTTTCCCGTGCAGCTCTTTGGAGGGCGTTCCTGACTTTGAGGCGCAGCTCGTCCAAATCAAAAGGCTTGGTTATGTAATCATCGGCCCCTAACTCAAGCCCAGCTAACTTGTCGGACCTTTCATCTCGCACAGTTAGGAATATTATCGGGATATGGCTGGTGCGTAGGTTGCTCCTGAGCCGCTTGCAAACTTCATAACCATCAATATCTGGGAGGTTTATGTCAAGGATTATCAAGTTGGGGTTCTTCTTGCGGGTCAGTTCTATCCCTTCCCTTCCATTGTAAGCGAGTTCTACATCAAACCCTTGGCCGCTGAAGTTCAACCTAAGCATTTCGGCCAAGTCACGATCGTCTTCAACTATCAAAAGCTTGCCCTTTTCCATAAGTCCCTCTCCCTTTTAAAGGATAACAGGGGTAAAGCCATGTTTTCGGGCTATCTTTTCTATCTCTTCCACCTTCTCCAGGCTTATCTCCCTGCCCAAGGTATAATCTTCAAGTTTGCCTTCCATAGCCAAAGCAATGGTTTCGGCCATGCAAGCGTAAACGTATCCCTTGGGTAGGCCGATGTCAACCCCCAATTCTGGATTGCCGGGAGCTTTAACAGTTCCCCCTCTTACGAGCATCAGGTCCCTCCTGGCCTTTACCTCAGGGGAGATGTTAGGGGGAATAGCGATATCACAAACTATTGCTCCTTCTTTAAGGTGCTCAGGCTTGACTAATGGCTCTGCCGAACTCGCCGCTAACATTATTATATCTGCTTCTCGCAGGAAGGCAATGTCGGTAGTGGCGATGGCTTCGGAATTGTCAGGCAGAGATTCTTTCACTCTCTCTAAGCTTGGCATTCTTCTACCTATCATTATAATCCTTTTGACCTTAGGGGCAAAAAACCTAACAATAGCCTTGCCTATTGAGCCTGTAGCTCCTAAAACAGCAACAGTAGCTTCTTCAAGTTTTAGAGCTTTCCTCTTAGCTGCCTCCTCTGCTATTCTTACCGAAGCAGCCACTGTGTAGGAATTCCCAGTAGTAACGGGGATTGAAAGCTCTCGGGCTACGGTTATCCCTGCATCCCCCACTACTGAGGTAAAAGCTCCAAGGCCAACTATTTGCGCCCCAAGCTTTTCGGCCAGGCGGCCGGTAGCTATTATCTTACGGTAGGCAAAATCGGCAGGGACCTCTAACATCCTTTTGGCTGTCAGGGGGCAGGCCAGAAGCCAGCCCTCCACTTCCTCCCCTGTAGCCTCTGAGCGTATCCCTCTAACTTTTGATATAACCAACGGCGGAAAATAGCCCGAAAGGAAATGGATTAAAGGCAGCGGCAAATAGGTCCCTAACAAGGGGAACTTCTTCTTAACATCGCCCCTCGGGTCTATTGGATGGATTATGAAAGCAAACTTAGCCCCGGGCATTTTCCCCTCACCTGGGGTAAAGGCGCTGGTGCTTGTAACCAAACTTGAATTTGTGGTGGTCGCTTTCCTCGTAGTAAACGTTTTTAGTTATCACGCTCCTATTTTCGGAGCGCACCAATACCACATCCGATTCCACAGCCCTACCGGGATAGAAAACTAAGCCTGAGCCTATGCGGCAATTATGGCCGATGCAGCATCCCAGGACGGGAAGGCGTGTAGACTCAAGCCCTTCTTCCCCCAAGACGTGGACAGGCTTCGGGATAAGGTTGAAATCGGTAAAGATAGTGCCTGCCCCTACGAAAGAATCCCTACCTACCACACAAAGCTGCAGGACGGCATTCTGCGCTACCATAGAGTTTTCCATGAGGACGCTCATAAATAGGGAAGCCCTGAAAGGCAGATAGCATCCATCACTTACCACGCTTAAGAGCAGCTGGCACCCTTGCATTATGTTAACGTTATTCCCGATGAGGCAATTGGAAATAACAACTCCTGGGCCTATAGTGCAGTTATCGCCTATGTAAGTTGGCCCTTGGATTATAGCGGTTGGGTCTATCTGGGTATTTTTGCCCACCTTCACCAGCTCTGAGCAGGAAAGGAAGTGCTTCCTTTCAAGGATGGAGCGGAATAAAATCCTCAATTTTACTGAAAGTTTATCGGCTTCTTTCTCCATCCTGGCCCCATCGGCGAAGATTCCGAAAGGCACGTTAGCAAAGTATATATGAATCCAGTGTTCTATTGAGAGGAAGGCTTTCAGGGGAATGTAGTAGACCAAATCACCGGGAGGAGGGGCCATATAAGTGGGGACGTGGTAAAAGCCGATTTCCCTGGCTTCGGTATCTATCACCAAAGGTTCGGCCTCTTCTTTCACTCCCCGAGGGAAATACCACATATCGGCCACATATAAATCGCCCTGGCGATGTATCCCCTTCTGAAGGAGGAGGGCATAGGTCGTTATGGCCTTATCGGAAGGTGAAAAGGCCACCCGGCACGGCTTATTCCTCTTCCTGGCCTCAGTTATAAAGGCTTCAAAGAAAAAGCGGTCAAAGAAAAGGTTTTCCCGGTAAACCAGAGTTTCTCGCTTATCCACTGGGGCTTCAAAGAAGGAGTTTACTTCTATCTCTTCATCACAATAGGGGGCCAAAACATCGTGTTGATAGAGCCAGAGGGGCTTGTTCATCACCCTTAAGTCTCTGGCTGGCTCATTGAAGGGGAAAATCTTCTTTGGCTCTCTTATTATGACTTTGCGCATTTATTCTTTTGGTGTTTTGGAAATCCTGAAGCGGCAGGCATCATCTCCTACTGCGATGCAGGTTATTTCTACAACTTCAAAATCCTTTCCTCCGCTGCCCCAACGCAAACCTTCTTCCAGGATTCCAGCTGCAGCATGGCAACACGGTGCATCGGTGTGGCGCCCCCAGCATACGGCACAGCGCTCGTTTATCCAGATAAAATGGTGCTCATCCTCTTCAAGCCGAACTATCTGGTCACTGAACCGGTTGAAGGTTTCGGCGAAGGCGCTGAGGCCTACTTTCATCTTGACGTTAAGGGGCAGGACCCTCAAAGCTAAATCGGCTATCCCGAGGACAGCGCCGAACTCTTTCAGCCCGTATTTGAAAGTGGCCCCACCAGCCCTGTGGGCCAATAGGCGGCCGCTTCTCACCCCATAAAGCTTTTCCAGCGCTTCCTGAATGGCCGCAAAAGCCTCAAAGCTGAACTCTTTGTTTAAATTGTTAGGAGGAAGCTTGTCCACAAGGTAAGAGAGGCCAGCTTCGGTAAGGACAGCGTTAACCCCTGCTCTCCCCAAGGCTTCTTCCAGCCCCATAAGGTAAGCCCTGGCCATCTTGTTGGGGTAGTAATACTGAGGCTTAAGTTCCTCCATTTTTACCTCCTTTAAGGTTTGTGAAAAGAAGCCGGTTGAAGCCCGGCGGATCATCCAGCATAGGGAAATGGCCACAATGGGGTAAAAGCTCAACTTTTGCCCCGGGTATCTTCTCCACTAATTTGGCTTGCCCAGGGTTCACTATGTTATCCCTAAGGCCATAGATTCCGAAGACCGGGGTCTTAACTTGGGCAATATAGGGCTTAAGGTCAGTCCGATACAGGGAGTTTATGCTCTGGAAGAAAGAAGCCAACGTTACCCGAGAAAGGTCCTTAAGGAGCATTTCGTACCATTCTTGCCATGGGCGAGTGGTCCTGGGGGCCATAACCTTAAGCAGGCCTCGGAAAAACCAAGGGTTATTCCAAGCCAGGAAAGCCAGCTGAGGAACAGCGGCCATCTTGAGGAGTAGGCTTAAAGATTTGCCTTCAATTGGTGAACCAACAACCCCTACTTTCTTCACTTTCTCCGGCTTATTTAGGGCTACGCTCAGTGCCACCGTCCCACCCATAGAATGCCCTACAAGGGAAGCCTCCTGAATTCCAAGCCTGTCCATGAAATCAATGACTAAAAAGATGAAGTCCTGAACTTTAAAGCTTTCCCGCCTGCGATCTGATTCTCCAAACCCCCAGAAATCCAAGGCATAGACGCGGTAGCTTGAGGAGAGTTTCCGTATGGTTTCAAGCCAGTAACCCCAAGAGCCAAGCCAGCCATGCAAGAGGATTACAGGTTCGCCCCTCCCCAAAACTTCGTAATGGACTATCCCCTGCTCCGTAACCACCGAGGGCACGTCTAACCCTCTTCCAAAATTTCTAAAACCAAGTAGAGCAACTCCAAAAGGACGTTTTTTACGCTTTCTTTATTTGTGGCTACGCAAGGTATGACCTTCACATTGCTATTTAGACGCAAGGCTATCCTTAGGTCCTCTGGAGGCCAGGCATCGGGCAAATCCTGTTTGTTGGCGGCCACTACATAAGGGACCTTCGCGTAACGGCGGAAGACATCCAATATGTAACGAGCCTCTCGGAAAGTTTGGGGGCTTGTGCTATCTACCATAACCACAAACCCCAGCATCCCTTCCGAGAGTATATCCCACATGAAATCAAAGCGCCTCTGCCCTGGAGTCCCGAACAGGTAGAGGACAAGGTTTTCATCCACCGTAATCCGGCCAAAGTCCATGGCTACAGTAGTCTGTTCTTTGATAGAGCTAAGCTCATCAGTAATCTTACGTTCGGTAGAAACTACTTCTATCTCGCTTATGGTCCGTATGAACTGAGTTTTACCTGAATTGAATGGGCCAGTCACTACAATTTTAACTGCTTGCATGGGCACTTCCTTTACAAGCGTTTTATCCTATCAATTAGACGTTGAACCAGCCCTTTACTTACCTTAGGAGGAGCTTGAATGGCAGGCGGTATCTCAGGAGAAGGAGCTTTCGGCGCCCCTGCCGGAGGAACCAATTCCACAAGCCCAGCTGATAGGAGGCTGTATACGATTTTCCTAATCTGGTAATCGTTCATGGAGTTGTAACGAGCTATCTGGCGGATGGTGTTCTGCGGATTGATGTAGGAGATAACCCGCCATTCATCTACCGTAAGGCTTATGTTACGGATGGCTGTCTTGGGGTTTTCCGTGAACTTGAGGGCCATATCCAAATCCGGTATCTCTTCCTGGAGAATCTCCCACTCCTTCTGCCGCCTCGTCCCTTCCAAAATCAAATTGGCTAAATCTATGGATACAGTTAGCTTGTCCCCGTTGGGCAAGACATCCGGTTCAAAGGAAAAAGAACCCGTTTGCCAAGTAAAGAGTTCGTAAACGATTTCCAAAAAGTGCCTTTGGAGGCATTCCAAGATATCTTCTTTGGACAAGTAGCCCGTACTTATGGCAATAAGAGCTTTTTCTTTATCTGATTTGAGGCGGGAGCGAGCTTCAATCTCCAAGACCTGCTCCCGAGACAGCTTTCCAGCGCGGAAAAGGAGGTTAAGTATTCCTTTCTCTTCGGAATCTTTAATGGCGTAAATTAGCTTCCCGCCTTTAAAGTAAAGGGTAACCTTTTTGCCATCCCGCTCTAAAGTGAGGGCTCCGGTTTTGCGGGCTAAATGGACCAGGTTAAAAAGCTTGGTTATATCAAAATCTTCAAGCTTTCCTTTCAAAGCCATACCTTTCCCCAGCTTTATCCTGGCCTTTTGTGTTATAATGATAACACAGATGACTTCCTTGCGCAAGTTCACAAGGCCAAAGACAAATGGATACTGAAGCCCAGTAGCCTAATTTATGTAGGGCAACTGCAAGCAGTTGCCCTACTTTATGAGGAGGAAAATCATGAACGAATTGTTTCGGAAAGTAGCCTTTGAAGCAGCCATTAGAGCAGGTGATATAGCTGCCTCAATTCTGGAAAAGCCAAGGGAAGTCCAAAAGAAAGGGCCAAGAGATATAGTTACCGATGCCGATTTGGCCGCTGAAGAAGCGATTATAGAAACTATAACTTCTCACTTCCCGGACCATTCTATATGCTCCGAGGAAAAGCCCTTTCATAAGGGCAATTCCTCCTATACTTGGTACATTGACCCTCTGGATGGCACTACCAATTACTTTCATCGCCTCCCTTTCTTCTGCGCCTCGGTAGCTCTGGCTGAGAGAGAGAAGTTGATTTTGGGGGTTGTGTATGAACCTTTAGGTAAACGCCTGTTCTGGGCCGAAAAGGGCAAAGGGGCTTACCTAAACGGTAAACCTTTGAGGGTCAGCCCAACCTTTTCCCTTGAAGATAGCCTAATAGGCATGGACATACCACGCTCACAAGCCCTGCGGTTTAGCTTTGGCTCCATATTCCCTAAGCTTATGGAGAAAGCGGGGACGATAAGGACGATGGGTTCAGCAGTGCTGGGATTATGCTTTGTGGCTGCCGGCTGGTTTGATGCTTACTTTCACTTTTCCCTCAAGCCTTGGGATTTGGCCGCCGGGGCTTTAATTGTAGAAGAAGCAGGGGGAAAAGTCACCCAAATTGATGGTAAGCCATGGGATGTAAAAGCCCAAGCGCTTCTGGCCTCTAACGGCTTCCTGCACGAAGAACTTTTGAAAATCCTTGAGAAATTCACTGAGTCTTAATCCAATCTACTTGGTAGTGACAAGCCGGGGAATCAGCTCTGTGTTCAATAGTCACCCTTGGGCTTATCTCCACCCCTTTCTCATCAATTACCACCACATACCAAATGGAAGGCTCAGTGCTGAGGATGACATCGTAGTAGCCTTGGTCCGGCCCCCCTTTGGAGATGGTCACTGTCTCGTATCCCCAGGGGTTGAAGACTTTTACCCTTACTCCGGCCAAGAGGTTACCCGAAGCATCCTTTATGTAGCCGAAGATGCTTCCCACTATGCATCCCCTCTCCAAAGCAGGCCTTACAGGGCCTGATAATGTGAATAGGTACCGAGGCAAAGTAGGGGTAGGCGTTGGGCGAGGGGTAGGTGTAAAAGTGGGCAAAGGCGATGGTGTAAATGTCAATGTAGGCGAGGGTGTCGGTGAGGGCAAGGGAGGGGTTGGAGAAGGGGTTAAAGATGGGGTAGGGGTTGGGGTAAAGATTTGGATTACCTCTGTGCGGGAGCGAGTCACGTAGGAGAAATTCCAAATCATGAAAAGTGCAGTGCAGGCCATTATTATGAGCATAAGCAAAATCAGAAGGAAAGCCAGCACGTATTCACGGCTTCTCATTGCGGTAATCCCTGTAAAGATTGTTCTCGTAAATGTACCTTTCAACCTCCGGCGGGACCAAATACCTTATGGGCAAGCCCTCACGCACCCTTTGTTGAATTTCGGTGGATGAAATGCCGATTTCTGGGGCTTTTATGAAGATGACTTGCTCCTTTATCCCTGGTATGATGCTGTTCAGTGCTTCTATATCTACACCGTAACCGGGGCGGTTCACGGCTATTATCTTGCAGAGCTTTATAAGTTCCTCAGGCTTGTGCCAGGTTAATATACCCGCCAACGAATCCACACCCATTATGAAGTAAAGTTCCACATCCGGCCCCATTTCCTGCCGAAGCATGGCCATTGTATCAACCGAGTAAGAAGGGCCGGGCCTGTTGATTTCAATTGGTGAGATTTCAAAGTAAGGGTTGGAAGCTATAGCCAGCTCCACCATCTTATAGCGGTGATGGGCAGGGGAATAAGGCCTCCTAAGCTTGTGGGGAGGGTTACCCGCAGGTATGAAAATTACCTTTGCCAGGCCCACTTTGACCCTCGCTTCCTCAGCTATAATGAGATGCCCGTAATGGATGGGGTCAAAAGTCCCCCCAATCACCCCTATCTTCACTCTCTCCACTCCAGTTCCACATTTCCTATTATGACCGTATCACCATCCTGGATGCCCATCTTGCGCAGCGCTCTTATCACCCCGAGCTTCTCCAGTTTGCGGTGGAACAAGGCAAGCGCTTCTTCTTGGTCCCAGTTTACAGTTGCCGCTATCTTTTCCACCTCCTGACCTGTGACTCTCCATACTTCTCCTTCTTTAATTACCATAAATGGCGGCGCCTTCTTCGTGACAGGGACAATTTCTTCCTCCAAAGGCGGCAATTCCTTGGGCATCTCTTGAAGCAAGGCCGCAACTGCCTTCATTAATTCCCACACCCCCTCGCCTGTAGCCGCGGATATGGGGTAAACACCGTAACCCGCTTCTACCAAAGCATCCCTGACTTGGGGCCATTTTTCCCGAACTTCAGGGATGTCCATTTTGTTGAAAGCTACGATTTGGGGTTTAGCTGCCAGACGCTCACTGAATAGAGCCAGCTCCTTATTTATAGCCTCAAAATCCCTTAAAGGGTTAGGGCTAAGGCCATCCAATAAGTGGATTATGACCCTGGTGCGCTCTATGTGGCGCAGGAATTTGTGGCCGAGCCCTGCCCCTTTGTGCGCACCTTCTATGAGGCCTGGTATGTCGGCTAAGACGAAGTCGTAATCCCCCACTGTTACCACGCCCAAGTTCGGTTCTAAAGTGGTAAATGGATAGGGAGCTATCTTGGGGCGAGCAGCACTCACTGCAGCAAGTAGGGTGGATTTGCCCGCATTGGGAACGCCCACTATCCCAACATCAGCTATGAGCTTGAGCTCAAGGTAAAGCCAGCGCTCTTGGCCGGGCTCTCCCCTTTCGGCGAACCTTGGCGCTTGGTTAACAGGGGTAGCAAAAGCAGCGTTACCTCTACCACCTTTTCCACCCTTCGCCACTAAAACTTTCTGCCCTGGCTCTACAAGGTCGGCTATGAACTCGCCGGTATTAGCATCCCTTACTACCGTTCCAAGGGGTACCGGAATGTAAAGGTCCTGACCGCTTTTCCCGGCTTGCTTTTTACCCCTACCGTGTTGCCCAGATTGAGCTTTGAAGTGAGCACGTTTCTTGAAGTGGATAAGAGTGTTAACGTGTGGGTCGGCGATGAGGTAAACATCTCCCCCTTTGCCTCCATCTCCCCCGTCAGGCCCGCCAAAGGGGACAAATTTTTCTCTTCGGAAGCTAACGCAACCGTTGCCTCCGTCCCCGGCTTTGACGTAAATTTTGGCTTCATCGAAGAACATGGCCTTAGTTTTTCCTCAAAATGCATTATACACCGAAGGGCTTGGGAATTCAAAGCCAAACTGCGCCTTTAGTGCCTCGTTTGCTGATGGCTCCCCAGTTTTTTGGGACCATCCCAGTGGCAGGAGGGGGGGAAGCACAGCCTACCATCCATAACTCCGCGCAAGGGGCCACAATTCCCTTACAAGGGGACAACTCACCCCCGAACAAGTCCCAAAACCCGGGCAAATCCCCAGCCAACAGGAATTGGGAGTGTCCTTTACCCGAACTAATTTGCTTACGAAGATGAAGATAAGGTAAAATTAAAGCCGAAGGAAAGGAAGCATGGCTTACCTGTTGGTTGTCATACTGGATGACTTGAAAGTGCTGCCGGACCTCTTAAGTGCGTGGCGGGATGCTGGGGTCCCCGGGGCTACAATCCTGGAAAGTATCGGCGCATACCGGGCCAATACTTGGTTGGAACGGGTCGGGCTGGGCGCGCTGGAACGGCTCTTTGAGGCTGAGGAAATCCGCCGCCGCACTATCTTAACTGCTATAGAAGATGAAGCCTTGCTGGCTCGCGCCGTCGCTGAAGCGGAGCGGGTTGTGGGCGGGTTTGAGCGCCCCAACAGCGGCATCTTGCTTGTCCTGCCTGTCGCCGAAGCACGAGGGCTCCGGAAAAGGTATCCCAAAGCTCCTGAAAAAGCCGTACCCTACCCTGTCTGCCCCAGCTGGCGGGAAATGCGCATCGGCCAAATCGCCAAAGCAGTAGGCTTGGAACCGGTCACCGTCCCACCTGAGGCTACTTTAGATGAGGTAGCCAGAGCCTTAGCCTCCCACCCCGGCGTCCGAGTTGCTTGTGTCGTGGCCGAAGACGGCCGCCTCGTTGGGCTGCTGGACCTCCACACAATCGCCGAAGACCTTCTCCTCTACATTTTCCCCGAGGAGCTGCTGCGGGAGGTTACTGACCTGGAGCAAGTGGCGAAGTTCGCAGAAAAAACCCGCGTCCGCACCGCTGCCGATGGGATGCAGAAGCCGGTCTGGGTTAAAGAGACGGATACGCTCAAGCAAGCACTGATGCTCATGCACGAACATCGCCTCTCCGGCCTGCCAGTCGTAGATGAGGCGTACCGTGTGGTGAAGTATATAGACCTCTTGGGCCTGCTGACTCACTGCCTGGCCCAGCGTGATACCGAAATTGAGGGAGCTTGATGAACCAGGCCTGGGTCGCCGCCATAATTTTCATCGTCACCTACATTCTAATTATCACCGAGCGGGTCCACCGAACAGTATCGGCCATGTTAGGCGGCGTAGCGATGATTCTCCTGCGGGTCCTCACCCAGGGAGAAGCGTTCCGTGCTATAGACTGGAACGTCATCTTCTTGCTGGTGGGGATGATGGTTATCGCCAATATCCTGCGGGAGACAGGACTCTTCCAATGGCTGGCCGTCCAGGCTGTCCGGCTGGGCCGGGGGCAACCGATTCGTATCCTCCTCATCCTCTGCGTGGTGACTGCGCTCAGTTCGGCCTTGCTGGATAATGTGACCATCGTCGTGCTGGTGGTGCCGGTCACCCTCTTTGTAACCGAGCAGCTGCGGCTGAATCCGTTGCCATTCCTAATAGCGGAGATTCTAGCCTGCAACATCGGCGGGACGGCTACCTTAATCGGTGACCCGCCGAATATCCTGATCGGCAGTGCAGCAGGGATTGACTTTACCACCTTCCTCGTTAACATGGGCCCCATCAGTCTGCTCATCCTGCTGACCTTTCTGGGGCTAGTCTGGCTCATGTTCCGAAAGGAACTGCAGGCCCGGCCAGTGCATGCTGCCGACCTTTCCGCCTTGGAAGCTGCGGAATTGATAACCAACCGGCCCCTTTTGCGGAAGGGGGTTATAGTGATGGGCGGGGTAATCCTTGGCTTTCTAATCCACGGAGCTCTGCATTTGGAATCTGCCACCATAGCTTTAGCCGGAGCGACTATCCTCCTTATCTGGACCCGAGCAAACCCACACCACGCCATAAGAGAGGTAGAATGGACCACCCTCTTCTTCTTCGTTGGTCTATTCATCGTTGTAGAGGGGCTGGTTCAGACCGGAATCATACGGGCAATAGCTAGGGCTGCACTACACTTGGTGGATGGAAATGTCCGCTTGGCTTCAATGGTGCTCCTTTGGATGTCGGCACAGGTCTCTGGTCTCGTAGACAACATCCCTTATACAGTAACGATGATACCGCTGGTGGAGAGCCTGGGGCAAGCAATGCCAGTGGAGCCATTGTGGTGGTCGTTGGCGCTGGGGGCTTGCTTAGGAGGAAACGCTACGCTGGTAGGGGCCTCAGCCAACGTAGTAGTGGCCTCGCTGGCGGAGCGAAGTGGCCACCCTATCCGCTTTTGGACCTTCCTGACCTACGGCATGCTAACGACTTTCGTTTCCCTTCTTCTGTCAATGGGGTACATTTGGTTGAGATATTTGCGCTGATGGAGGGGACCAATGGATCCTTTGCTCCAGTTCCTATTAGTTCTTGCCATTATCGTTTTTTCCGCTAAAGCTTTTGGCTACTTCAGCACTTCTTTAGGGCAACCTGCAGTGCTTGGGGAACTGCTCATCGGCCTAATCTTAGGGCCAACGGTTTTGGACATGCTTCATTGGCCTTTGTTCGCCGGTGGCCATTTGGATGAAACGCTACACTATTTAGCCAATTTGGGTGTCCTTTTCCTGATGTTCATCGCCGGTTTAGAGGTAGATATAGAAGCCATGCGACGGGCAGGGCGCCCTGCAATATGGGCTGGAGTCTTAGGAGTCCTTTTCCCCATTATTATGGGGCTTGGGCTTTCACTCCTCTTCAGTTTCACTGTGTTGGACGGAGTAATAATCGGCCTGATATTGGCTGCAACCAGCGTGAGCATATCAGCTCAGACCATGATGGAATTAGGCGTCTTGCGCAGCCAGGTAGGGGTTGCGCTCTTGGGCGCTGCTGTTGTGGACGATATCTTGGTAATCCTTCTGGTCTCCATCTTCAGTGCATTGAGTGGTGGGGGAAGTGGACTTTTGTCAATCCTGTGGGTTTTGGTTCGGATGCTTCTATTCCTGGCCGTTGCCATCTGGATAGGAGCGAACTTAATCCCCCACTTACCGGCCCGTGTAGAGCGTCTTCCCATCAGTGAAGGGGTCATGGCTTTAGTTGTAGTCATACTGCTGTTCTTTGCTTGGGCTGCCGAAGCGCTTGGAGGGATTGCCGCCATTACTGGGGCATTCATAGCTGGCTTAGCCTTTGCCCGCTCGCCCTTGCATCACTACATTTTGGATAGGATGCATACTCTAGCTTACGCTTGGATTGTACCCATCTTCTTTGTTAACATTGGCCTGGAGGCGAACGCCCGAGCCATTGGCCTAAGTGGCATCTGGTTTGCTATGGCTTTAATCGGAGTAGCAATGCTTTCCAAAATCATCGGTTGTGGGTTAGGTGGATTAGCTGGGGGATTCCGTTTTGTGGATGCTTTACGTTTGGGTGTAGGTATGATGTCCCGAGGGGAAGTTGGCCTGATTGTAGCCACGGTAATGGTGGAAAGTGGTCAGATTACCCAGGAGATTTTTGCTGGGGCGGTTCTTGTCGTTTTAGCCACGACCTTAGTGACGCCTATACTATTGCGGGCCCTTTACAGAGGCTCGCCCTTAGCAGAGGGTGGGCTCAAGCCTTCTGAGCGGGAGGGGCAGTATTAAGGGGCTTTAAACTTAAACCGGGGCAAGCTTTTAATTCAGGAGGGGCAAAAATGGCCTATTTAGTAGTTTTAGTTCTGGACAATCCCGAGCAATGTCCGGACGTTCTCCGAGCGTGGGAAGAGGCTGGGGCTTCTGGGGCGACGATTTTAGAGAGCCTGGGCTTAGCGCGGCTTAAGAAAGCCTTCCGGGATGACCTACCGCTTGTCCCTTCCATACGAGACCTACTTGGTGCCCAAGAACTCCATCACCGTACCATTTTCACCGTTGTTCGGGATGAGGAAAGTGTAGAGCGAATCATTGAAGCCACGCAGAAAATAACTGGCGACCTCAACTTACACCACACTGGAATCCTCTTTGTTTTACCGGTGCTCCGCGTCCTGGGGCTG
>CAYOIS010000020.1:0-18274 GCA_964404055.1 uncultured Anaerolineae bacterium
CCCCTCTCTCAAACTGGCGTTTTAGGGAATTTTGTAGTAAAATAGTGGTAATCAGTGGAGCATAGTGGAAATGTTCTCCGGGGAATCCAGGCATTCTATTGATGAGAAAGGCCGACTCATAATACCGGCTAAATTTCGCCCTGCCCTGCGGGAAGGAATGTTCTTGACAAGAGGATTGGATGGGTGCCTCTTTATCTTCCCCTTATCCACTTGGAATGAGCTTGCTCAGAAGGTTAAAGAGTTACCCCTCACAAATCCAGCCGCCAGAGCTTTCAGCCGCCTTGTCCTTTCCGGAGAGGAATGCCAGATGGACAAACTCGGCCGAATACTTATCCCCACCCATTTGAGGGAATTTGCTGGACTTGATAACTCTGCAGTCATTGTGGGTCAGGGGAACAGGATCGAGATTTGGAGCGAAAAGCGTTGGAATGAGCTTGTGGAGCGCTTCACCCAGGAAGAAGAAGCCTTCGCAGAGCAATTCAAAGAGCTGGGGATATAAGGATGCAGCATATCCCCGTCCTGCTCAAAGAGGTAATAGAGGGGCTTGCCGTAAAGCCTGGAGGCCTTTACATAGATGCTACTGTGGGTGAAGGCGGTCATGCCGAAGCCATATTGGAAGCTTCTTCCCCCAATGGTTGCTTGTTAGGGATTGATGTGGATGAAGAGGCCATTAAGAGGGCCTCAGAAAGACTTTCTCGCTTCAAGGGGAGAGTGGCCTTGGTCAAGGCTAGCTATACTAATTTAGTTAACATAGCCCGCAAAGAAGGGTTTTTGCAAGTTGATGGCATCCTCTTTGACCTCGGATTTGCTTTGTTCCAGGTAGAAGATGCCAAGAGGGGCTTCTCCTTTTACCTCAATGGCCCCTTGGATATGCGTTACGATCGGGCAAGCAAATTATCTGCTTACCACATCGTGAACCGGCTTCCTGAAGAGGAGCTGGCGGATATCATTTGGAAATATGGTGAAGAGCCGAAGGCCAAACGTGTGGCAAAGGCTATAGTGCAAGCCAGGCCTATCCGCTCTACTTTAGAACTGGCTAGGGTGGTAGAACAAGTGGTAGGCTCAGGAGGAAAGATTCATCCTGCTACTAAGGTTTTTCAGGCTATCCGCATCGCCGTTAACCAGGAGCTGGACAACCTCAAGGAAGCACTGCCTCAAGCTGTTGAGCTTTTAAAGCCTGGAGGCAGACTGGCTGTAATTTCCTTCCATTCCCTGGAAGACCGAGTCGTCAAAGAATTTTTCCGGCAAGAATCCAGGGATTGCATATGCCCTCCTGAGCTGCCGGTATGCATGTGCCACCACAAAGCAACTCTTAAAGTCATAACCCCTAAACCCATAAAGCCCTCTGCACAGGAGGTGGAGACTAACCCAAGGAGCCGAAGCGCCAAGCTCCGAATAGCTGAAAGGAGGCCTTAAATGAGCCAAGAAGCCCTTTCCTGGCCCGAGGCCAAAGTCCAAGTAACAGGTATAACCAGGATTGCCGAACATACCGGCCTCTTTTTGCTCCTACTTTTTGTGCTGATTATAATGGTTGCTTGGTTGGGTTTCGCTACCAAGGCGGAGACAAAAGCTTTGAGCATTGAAGCTCAGACCTTGCAGAAGGAGGCTTTCAACCTCAAACGCTATAACCTCAACCTTTTAGAAAAAGTCTCTGAGGCCTGCTTTTCGGCAGAAGTTTACGGCTATTTCTACCCTAAGGATTGGGAAGTCCTGGCCAAAGGGCCTTAGGAGGCAAAATGCCTAATAGGCCTTCGCTACCTTCCTTCAAGCCTGAACAAAGGGTAAAGCTTGGGGGCCTGGTGATGGCTTTACTGGCCCTGTTTTCCATTTCCCGAATGGCGCAAATCATGCTCACCCCCCCGCATCAAATCCAGGAAGAAGTGGAAAACTTGGCTTACGCTTACGAATCCACCCAAGCCCCACCTCCGGCCAGAGGCTTAATATTTGACCGCAAAGGTTACCCTCTAACCCTGAACGCCCTACATTACCGGCTTGCCGCTTACGTGGACCGCATCAAAGCCGAAGGGGTTGATAGGGAAATAATCGTCAAAAAGTTGGCCAGGATTCTCAAAAGAGATGAGAGTGAATTGAAAGCATGCCTGGGAAAATACAAGCTAAATGCTGATGGCACCCAAACCTTGAACTATTACTGTCCTTTGGCTCAAGAGGTAGATGAAGCGGGCAGGAAAACCTTGGAATCAGCCCTGATGGAGGCTTTTGGTGAGGATGGGAAGCTGCCCAATTGGCTTGGCTTTGAGCCTTTCCCAGTACGCTTTCACCCCGAGGGAAGGCTTGCTTCTCACATCCTGGGCACCTATCTTCCCCAGGGAGACATAAAGCTCGGGGTGGAAGCCTATTACGATGCTTTCCTTTCGGGAAAAGAGAAGCCTTCGCCAAGCTTCTCGGTAGGGGAAGTTGACCTACCCTTAGCTTCCACTGCCGATGGGTGCAGCTTAATCTTGACCATAGATAAAGACATTCAAAGGGCTGCGGAGGAAATCCTGAAGGAAGCTATCTTTAGCTTAGGAGCAGAAAGCGGGGTCATAATAGTGCAAGAGGTTGCCACTGGGGAAGTCTTAGCCATGGCCAGTTACCCCGATTACAACCCCGATTCCCCAGCCAAATCGCCCCAGGAATTTTTGACCAACCTGGCCATAAGTTCGCTATACGAGCCAGGTTCAGTCTTCAAATTGGTAACTTATGCCGCAGCTTTGGATTCTGGCCTTATAAATCCGAACTCACCATTCTACGATGAAGGCTTTATCAATGTCGGTGGGCATATCATAAAGAATTTTGGCGGAGCGGTTTACGGAAATGTTGATGCGACCAAGGCTTTGGCCCTTTCCATAAACGTGATTGCCGTCAAGATAAACCTATCCCTCGGCCCCCAGGTTTACTACACTTATGTCCGCCGCTTCGGTTTCGACTCTCGGACCGGAATAGACCTCCCAGGCGAGAGCCCTCCACTGGTAAAGTTTCCTGGGAAAAATGACTGGTCTTACGTGGACTTGGGTACCAATGCTTTCGGGCAGGGTATATCTGTTACTCCAATTCAGATTACAGCAGCTATAGCGGCCATCGCTAACAAGGGTTTGCTCATGAGGCCAAGAGTGGTTTCAGGCTTGGTTTGCGATGGAAAGCTTTACCAGTTGCCTCTGGAAAAATATGTTGTGCGGAGGGTCATTTCACCCGAAAGTGCTTCAGCCTTAACCCAGATGATGGAAGGGGTTGTTGAATACTGGAAGGATTATGCTGATGTCCCTGGCTATTCTGCGGCCGGTAAAAGCGGAACAGCTGAAGTCCCAACCCTTTTAGGTTACGAGCCATCGCATCCCCCAATCGTCTCCTTTGGGGGGTTCGTGCCGGCAAGGAATCCAAGGGTTGCAATATTGGTTAGGATTGATAAGCCCAAAATTAAAGCCACCGGCATACAGTTTGCAGCTCCCGCTTTCTCCAAGCTTGCCTATAAAACCATGAGGATTTTGGGAGTCCCTCCTGATGAGCCGGAGGAGCTTTCAGCAAGGTGATGGGAAATGATAGGGCTCAGGGAACTATTTGAAGCTTTGGCTGGAGAGAAACCACCGGAAAGCATAATCCCTCCCATCCGTTTCTCCAAAGCTGTGATTGATTCGCGGCTGGCCGAGGAAGGCTCCCTTTTCATTGCCCTCAAGGGGGAAAATACCGATGGCCACCTTTTTATCCAGGAGGCATTTGACCGAGGGGCTATTGCTGCCTTGGTGGAAAAGGCGCCAGATTTACCCTGCTCAACCTTTGACCTCAGGGCTAAGCCTGTCCGATGGCCTGAGGAAAGGATAAAATTACCGGTGTGCCTTTTAGTCCCGGAAACCCTAAAAGCTCTCCAAGAGGCAGCAGCTTTCTGGCGCCGCCAGCACATGGTCAGGGTTATAGGGGTTACGGGAAGCGTAGGCAAGACAACGACCAAAGAGCTCATAGCTTCGGTCCTTTCCCGAAGGTTTAGGACTTTGAAAAGCTACGGCAATTACAACAATGAGATTGGCTTGCCCTTGACCCTCCTTCACCTGGGGCCTGAACATGAGAGGGTAGTTTTGGAGATGGGAATGTACGCTTTAGGTGAGATTGCGTTGCTGGCGGATATAGCTTTACCGGCTATAGGAGTTGTTACTTGCGTTGAGCCGGTGCACTTGGAAAGGCTGGGAACTATAGAGAAGATAGCGCAGGCCAAGGCTGAGTTGGTAGAAGCCCTCCCGCCTGATGGGGTCGCTGTCCTCAATTACGACGATGAAAGGGTGCGAGCGATGAAGGAAAAGACCAAGGCTCGGGTCTTTTACTACGGCCTTGACCCCCAAGCTGACTTGTGGGCTGATGATATCCAGAGCGAGGGGTTGGGAGGGGTTCGTTTCCGCTTCCATTACGGCGGAGAAGTAATCCATGCTCGCATCCCTCTTTTGGGAAGGCACAGCGTCCACACCGCCTTAGCCGCAGCAGCCGTTGGGCTTGTGGAAGGGCTTTCCTGGGGGGAAATAATGGCCGGTTTAAAAGATACATCGGCTCAAGTTAGGCTGATGGCTGTGAGGGGGATTAGAGATTCAACGATTTTGGATGACACCTACAATGCCAGCCCCCCTTCCACCTTGGCCGCTTTGAGTGTATTGGGGGAGTTGCCAGGTAGGCGCATTGCTGTTTTGGGAGACATGCTGGAGTTGGGCTCTTACGAGGAGGAAGGGCATCGGAAGGTAGGGAGGAAAGCGGTAGAAGTGGCATCAATCCTGATTACAGTTGGGCCCAGGGCCAGGATAATAGCCCAGGAGGCCTTATCCTGTGGCATGCCTTCGGATAAGGTTCACAGCTTTGAATCCAGAGAAGAAGCTGTAGCCTTCCTTATGGAAATCTTAGAGCCCGGCGATGTTGTGCTGGTCAAGGGCTCGCGGGCTATGAGGATGGAGGAAATAGTGAAGGCAATCATGGCGAGGGATTAGGGAAATGGCTTACGCCTTAGCTCTCGGAGCAGTTTCCTTCCTTCTGGCAGTTATTTGGGGAGGACCTTTAATTGAGTTCTTGAAGAGCCATGGGATAGGGAAGATGATAAAGGTAAATGGCCCCAGCTCGCACATGAGTAAGATGGGGACGCCCACTATGGGCGGTGTGATGATTATCTTACCTGTGCTTCTCATCACCATCACCCTCAATTTCTTCAGCCTCCTGGGCATGACCCTCCTGGGGCGTTCAATCCTAGTACCGCTGGGGGTTATGGTTGGTTACGGGATTCTGGGGGCACTTGATGATTTGGAGGGGGTAAAGGGCAAGAGGAAGGGCGAAGGGATGAGGGCCAGAGTTAAGTTCCTGGGCCAAGTGATTTTAGCTTTCTTTACAGCCTTGATGATTTACTATGGCCTTGGCCTCAGTGTTGTAGCTATCCCGACCATCCCCAAGATGATAAACCTTGGGATTTGGTACATACCAATAGCCATGTTCATCATAGTAGGGACATCCAACGCCGTTAACCTAACGGATGGTTTGGACGGATTAGCGGGCAGCATAGCGGCAATAGCCTTTGCTGCTTACGGGGTCATAGCCTACCTTCAGGGCCAGATTTACTTAACGAGGTTCTGTTTCACGGTTGCGGGGGCGCTTTTGGCTTTCCTTTGGTACAATTCCTACCCGGCCGAACTCTTCATGGGGGATACTGGTTCGCTATCTGTAGGAGCGACCCTGGCTGTAGTAGCACTTATGACTGGCCAATGGCTTCTTCTGCCGATTATAGGCTTTGTCTTTGTAGCCGAAGTCCTCTCGGTCATAATCCAAGTAGCCTATTTCAAGTACACCAAATCCCGGTACGGGCAGGGTAGACGGATTTTCAAGATGGCACCTTTACATCACCATTTTGAACTTTTGGGCTGGTCCGAAACCCACATAACCCAGCGCTTCTTGCTCATAGCCGTTCTTATGGCAATGCTGGGTATAGCCTTAGCTTTGATTTAAAAAGCAACCCCCAACCCTTACGAGCCCCTTGCAAGGTGGGGGTAAAAGGGGGCGAGTTGCCAACTTTTGCAACCCGCCCACAAGTGGGACCCAAAACATGGCGAACCCTAAGCCCATGGGGATGGGCAAAATGGGGGTAGAGGGGGCAAAGCCCACCCCCGTAACCCCCTACGAGGGGCAGGGGCCAAAACAAAAGACAGGGTGGATTAAAGCCTATGGAATTCAAGGGTTTGAAAGCTACTATAATAGGCCTGGCGAGAGAGGGAAGCGCCCTTGCTTGCTTCCTGGCCGAAAGAGGCGCCGAAGTAACCGTATCCGACCTCAAGAGGGAAGAAGAGCTTCGGGAAAGAATGGCCCACCTCGCCCACTTACCAATCCGCTTCGTCCTGGGAAGCCACCCCATTGACCTCTTGGATGAAACCGACATCCTCTTCGTAAGCCCGGGAGTCCCCTTAGAAATCCCAATCGTCCAAGAAGCCAGGAAGCGCAAAATACCCATAAGCGGTGAATCAAGGCTTTTCTGTGAGCTATGCCCGGCCACCATAATAGGGATAACCGGCTCCAGCGGCAAAACCACTACCACAGCTGTAACCGGGGAAATGCTTAAAGAAGCTGGAATACCCACATGGGTCGGAGGGAACATTGGCAGGCCACTCATAGAGAGCCTTGAGGAAATTCAACCTCAGGATAGGGTTGTAATGGAACTTTCAAGCTTCCAGTTAAAACTCTTCGGGCCGGATTTTGGCTTAGAGCCTCTAAGCCCTCCCGTGGCGGCCATACTCAATATAACGCCAAACCACTTGGACCGGCATCCCTCTATGGAGGATTACATAGCGGCCAAGAAGAACATATTCTTGCACCAGGGGGAAAACGGGGTAGCCGTTTTTGGGTACGATAACGCCATTTCCCGGAGCTTGGCCGCAGAAGCTAAAGGCAAAGTGTTTTTCTTCAGCCTTGGAGAACTCCCGGAAGGGGCTTTCTTACGTGGCGATAGGCTTTACCTCAAAATGGACGAAGTTGAGCTGGAGATTTGCCGGACTGATGAAGTCAAGATGCTGGGCAGGCACAACATAGCTAACCTTTTAGCTGCCTCGCTTTTGGCATTCATAGGCGGGGCAGATATTGAAGCCATAAGGAATGTGGCCATAAACTTTAAAGGGGTTGAACACCGCTTAGAGTTCGTCCGGGAAGTCCGGGGGGTCAAGTATTACAACGATTCCATAGCCACCTCGCCGGAGAGGGTTGTAGCTGCCCTCAACTCCTTTGATGAGCCGATTGTCCTTCTGGCCGGGGGTAAAGATAAGAACCTTCCTTGGGAAGAAATGGCTACCTTAACGGTTAAGAAAGTCCGGCACATCGTAATTTTCGGGGAAGCGGCGCCAAAGATAGAGCGAGCAGTGCGAGAAGCACGCGCACGCTTGGGGGCAAGCACACCCGAAATCTCCCTCTGCTCAACCCTGGAGGAAGCGGTTGAGGAAGCTTCAAGGGTAGCAAGGCCGGGGGATATAGTCCTATTGTCGCCAGGGGGGACAAGCTTTGATGCTTTCAGGGATTACGCCCACAGGGGCGAACGCTTCAAAGAGCTTGTGGCCATGCTTTAGGAGTTTATCGGGATGAAGCAAAGGGCAGGGATTTTACCAGTGCAGCCTGATTACGTCATAATAGCGGCAGTAGTGCTTCTGGCCTTCATAAGTCTGATGATGATGCATAGTGCAGGGGTTCACCTCTTAGCTTTGAGGGGCTTTGGGCACTCGGAGCGTTTCTTCACTCAGCAGCTTATGGGAATTTTAGCGGGCTTAGGGGCTATGGGCATCGCTTCGGCCATTGATTACCGGTTGCTCAAGCGCTTCTCAGTGCCCATAATGCTTGTAGTCCTTTTCTTCTTGGTCCTTGTGAACCTCAAGGGTACGGGGCGTTGGCTGTTGCGGACCCAAGCCGGCTCCTCCTTGCAGCCGAGCGAATTTGCTAGGCTTGGGGTTATCATCTATGCCGCTCACTGGTTATCCTCCCGAAGAGAAACCTTGGCCTCCCTAACAAAAGGCCTAATTCCGTTCGCCGTTATAGTCGGGATTGTGACCGGCCTTGTAATCCTGCAGCCGGATTTGTCCATGGCAGCCCTAATTGCCCTTACGGGAGCAATCATGTTCTTCATAGCTGGTGCCAATTTCCTCCAATGGGCAGGTAGCCTCTTAATGGGTGGCGCAGCGGCTGTTACCGTCATACAGATGGGGATTTTCCACCATGCCCAAAAGAGGATTATACTTTGGGAACAAGTCCAGCGCTTCCTGAGGGGTGAACCCATTTCCCCAGAATACATGAGCGAGCAGCCTTTCTATGCCCTTGGCTCATTCATAAGGGGAGGGCTTTGGGGGAAAGGGCTTGGCCAAGCTTCCCTGGCTCCGATAATGGGTGAAACTTTGCCTTCGGATGGAATAATGTGCCTTGTGGCCGAGGAATTAGGCTTTGTGGGTTGCCTTGTGGTAATAGTCCTTTTAGGGCTTGTGATATACCGTGGCTTTGTCATAGCATCAAAGACCGAAGACCTCTTCGGGAAGCTAATAGCTTTGGGATTCTGCTGGAGTTTGGCTTTACAAGCTTTAATCCATCTGGCAAGCCTTATAGGCTTCATGCCCATGACCGGTATGGTTTTCCCCTTCCTGAGCTTGGGAGGGTCGGCCATGGTGACCTCTATGACTGGAGTCGGCCTTCTAATGAACATCTCGGCCAATAGTGAGGAGGGAAAGAGAAGTGCGGTTTATCTTTACGGGTGGGGGAACAGGGGGCCACGTCTATCCCGCCCTCGCCGTAGCCGAAAGGCTAAAAGATAGCCAAATTTTATACGTTGGGACTCATTCCGGCCTGGAGCGCAACATAGTAACTATGTGGGGTATCCCTTTCCGAGAGGTCTCTTCAGCTCCTTTGCAAGGGATGAACCCGCTGCGCCAGGCTCTTAACCTATTGCAGGTAATAAAAGGGGTGTGGGAAGCCTGGAAAATTGTGAGGGAATTTTCACCTTGTGCAATCTTTGCCACTGGGGGATACGTATCCGTTCCGGTGGTCCTGGCCGGTAAACTTCAGGGCGTTCCCTCGCTGATTTACCTTCCTGACCTTGAGCCAGGGTTAGCGGTGCGTTTCCTTTCGCTCTTGGCAGCCAAAGTGGCAGTGACCTTCCCGGAAGTTTTGAAGTTCTTCCCGGAAGGGAAAGCGGTCGTGAGCGGTTATCCAGTGCGTAAAGCGCTTTTGGAAGCGAAGCCTGAAGAGGGCCGCAGAACCTTCGGTTTGGAAGACGGAATGAAAACCGTGCTTGTCTTTGGCGGTAGCAGGGGAGCAAGGAGCATAAACAGGGCATTGGCTCATTCTATTGACACCCTTTTAGATTACTGCCAACTCCTCCACATCTCTGGCGCCTTGGATTACGAGGAGATGAAGGACCTTTACAATTCGCTTCCGCCGGAGAAGAGGAAGCGTTACAGAGTCTTCCCTTTCCTCTATCAAGAGATGGGCTTAGCCTTAGCTGCAGCCGACCTTGTGGTCTCAAGAGCGGGGGCAGCCACCCTTGGTGAATTTCCAGCTTTAGGCAAACCTGCCATCTTAGTCCCCTACCCATACGCTGGTGGTCACCAAGAACGAAATGCTCGGTTCCTTGAGGAAAGGGGGGCAGCTTTGGTGATCTTGGATTCGGATTTAGACAAAGAACTTCTCCCGGCAATCTTAGGCCTTTTGGAGGATGAAGGGCGGCTTAAAAGGATGGCGGAGAGAGCCAAAGCCCTTGCTTATCCTGACGCTGCCGAGAAATTAGCCGAAATTCTGAGGGGCTTAAGCCCAGGAGGTTAAATGATAGCAATTGAGGCTATATTCGTAAGCCTCGTCTTTCTGTTTGGGATAATAGGCATGAGCCGAGGTTGGATAAGAGAGCTCATCGCTACGGCTGGGATAATCGTAGGCTTGTTCATAATCAACGCTTTGGCTATAACTCCTCCGGGGGCTCCTCCCGAGACGAAAATCTTCATCCTTTCCTACATAGTAGCTCAGCTCACCCGAAGGCCATTCACCGACCCCATTACTCAGTTAGTAGTGCAATTGAGTGTCTTCGGAATCGTTACCTTCTTCAGCTACTATGGGCCTACAGCATTAAGGACGGTTGGGCCAGTCAGGGGGTTGTTTCAGAGGGCAAGGGTAGGATGTCAAGAAGCACTCCTGGGGTTTCTGGTAGGGCTAATAAACGGCTACCTCATAGCCGGGACCATGTGGTATTACCTCCACGAGGCCGGTTACCCTTTGCCTCCCGGCGTATGGAGCGGGGAGTTGAGTGCAACAGCATTGCAGATTATAAAATACTTGCCGGAAAACTTCTTGAGAGGGCTTACCCTTTACGGAATTATGGCCATCTTGCTTCTTTTCATCTTTGTTGCAGTCACTTGAGCGAGGGGAAATGAGGATACACCTTGTAGGAATCGGAGGAGCTGGGCTTTCGGCCATAGCCAGGGTTCTTAAAGAGCGGGGCTACGAAGTTTCTGGATCCGATAAAGCCTCTTCCCCGCTTCTGGAAGAATTGGCAAAGGAAGGGGTAAAGGTTTCCGTTGGCCATAAAGGAGAGAACGTCCACGGAGCTGACATTGTGCTTATCTCCTCCGCCGTGCCCAAAGACAACCCAGAGGTCCAGGAGGCAAGAAGGCTCGGGATACCGGTCTTCAAGCGGGCCGAATTCTTGGGTTGGCTAACCCAGGGCTATAAGGTTATAGCTGTGGCCGGAACCCACGGCAAAAGCACAACTACGGCCATGATTGCTTGGATTTTGGAGAAGGCAGGCTTCTCCCCTTCGTACATAGTGGGTGGGCTAATGGCCGATTCTGGCCTCAACGCCCGCCACGGCCAAGGGCCATACTTCGTAATTGAAGCTGATGAGTATGACCGGACGTTCTTAGGACTCAGGCCATTCTTGGCCCTCGTTACCGCTTTGGAGATGGACCACCCCGATTGTTACCCAAGTTTGGAAGCGATGAAGGAAGCCTTTGAGGAATTCCTCGGCCGGGTTGAACCTGGCGGATACATCTTGGGATGCGGCGATGAGGACAATGTAGCCGAAGTCCTTGGTAAGGTGAAGGGTAACGTCATCACTTATGGCCTCAAGGATGGCAACGTTTGGCAAGGGGAATCCTTAGGGTTAGGGGAAGGAGGATGCCACAGCTATCAGGTTAAAATGGGGGGTAGAGTTTGGGGACCGTTCAATCTCGCAATCCCCGGCCTCCAAAACGTCAAGAATGCTGTAGGAGCCATCGCTGCCTGCCACATCCTGGGGGTGGAACCGGAGCTCTCGGGCTTGGCTTTGAGCTCTTTCCGAGGGCTTAAGAGGCGCTTTGAAATCAAAGGCGAAGCCAAGGGGGTAATCGTAGTTGACGATTATGCTCACCACCCAACTGAAATCAAGGTTACGCTGGCTGCAGCGCGGGAGAGGTTCCCAGGTAGAGAAATCTGGGCTGTCTTCCAGCCCCACACTTATTCCCGAACCAAAGCTTTGCTTGAGGAGTTCGCCTCATGTTTTTCTCAGGCCGACCACGTAATCATTTGCGATATCTACGCTGCTCGGGAGAAAGAGACCTTGGGTGTCTCTTCAATGGACATCCTGGTTCTAATGGACCATCCCGATGCCAAATACATTGGTTCGCTGGAAGCAGTTGCCTTTTACCTTGAGGAACACCTAAGGCCGGGGTCTGTCCTTATAACCCTTGGGGCTGGCGATGTCTACCAAGTTGGGGAGAAGGTTCTGAAAGCTCTTCGGGGAGAGGGCGAAGGTGAAAATTGAAAGGCTTGCCAAGTTCTTGAATGGAGTTAAAAAGGATGAGCCCTTGGCCCCGCACACATCTTTTCGGATTGGGGGGCCGGCGAAGCTTTTATTCAAGGCTAAGACGACAGAAGAGGTTGAGAAAGCTTTATCTTTGGCTCAAGAAGAAGGAGTCCCTTGGGTGGTACTGGGCAAGGGGACAAATGTCTTAATTGCTGACAGCGGATTCCCAGGGCTTGTGGTAGTCAATGCCTGCAGCAGATTTGAGCTTGAGGAAAGGGGGGATGAGGCCCTGCTCCAAGCTGAAGCAGGGGTTCCTCTGGCCTACTTGGCCCGTTTTGCAGTTTCAAAAGGCTGGGAAGGGCTTGAGTGGGCGGAAGGGATTCCGGGGACGGTTGGAGGAGCAATTGTGGGGAATGCCGGAGCTTTCGGGGGGTGTGTGGCTAATGTCCTAAAGAGTGTGGAAATCTTAAGGGAAGACAGCACAAAGGTTTCCCTTAAACCGGAGGAGCTGGCCTTCGGCTACAGGCACAGCGCTTTTAAGGGCAAACTTAGGGGGAGCATTGTCCTGGCCACCGATTTCGCCCTTGTGAAGGGTGATGTAAAGGAGTTAAGAGAAAGGATGCTTCGCTACCGGAAGGAAAGGTGGGCCAAGCAACCCAAGGAGCCAAGCGCTGGCTCCGTCTTCAAGAATCCGCCTGGGCATTATGCGGCCAAGCTCATTGAGGAAGTGGGCCTAAAAGGCTTCAGGGTAGGAGATGCATGCTTTTCCCCCATCCACGCCAACTTCATCGTAAACCTTGGCCAGGCCAGGGCTTCTGATGTCCTCAAGCTCATGGAGTTGGCGATGGATAGGGTGTGGAAGGTTTTTAGCATAAAACTTGAACCGGAATTAGAATTTATCGGCCTTAACCCACCCTGGAGGTAAAACCAATGGCTAAAAAGTTAAGGGTAGGGGTAATATTTGGGGGTAGAAGCGGGGAGCATGAGGTTTCCCTGGCTTCGGCCACCTCTGTCATCGCTTACCTGGACAAAAACAAATACGAGGTCATACCCATAGGCATAACTAAGGAGGGCAAGTGGGTGGCCTTTGGCGACCCCCTCCAAGCCCTGAAGGCTGGGACAATCGGGTCCAGCGTGCCTGTAGCCCTTTTGGGAGATCCAACGCATAAAGCTATTGTGAGCCTGGAATTTTCAGAGCAAAGCTCAAGACCAATAAGGCTACAGGAGCTGGACGTGGTCTTTCCTGTGCTCCACGGCCCTTACGGAGAAGATGGGACAGTCCAGGGCCTTTTGGAGCTGGCCGGGATACCATACGTTGGGGCTGGTGTATTGGCCTCAGCGGTGGGGATGGATAAGCCAACCATGAAAGCGGTCTTCATGGCCCATGGGCTTCCAGTGGTTAAGCATATTGTGATAAGGCGCAAGCATTGGGAAAGGGACCATACCAGGATAATAGAGCAAGTGGAGGATGAGATAGGTTACCCCTGTTTTGTCAAACCGGCCAACCTTGGCTCCAGCGTCGGAGTTTCCAAAGCGAGGAACAGAGAAGAGCTGGAAAGGGCCATCAGGATTGCCGCCCAATATGACCGCAAGATGTTGGTGGAGGTAGCAATAAACGCCCGCGAAATTGAATGCAGCGTCCTTGGGAATGATGACCCCATAGCCTCAGTCCCAGGGGAAGTTGTCCCCCACCGCGAGTTCTACGACTACAAAGCCAAGTATATACCTGGGGAAAGCGACCTAATAATCCCGGCGCCGATACCTCAAGATCTGGCTCAATACATCCAAGAGTTAGCGATAAAGGCCTTTTTGGCCGTGGATTGCGCCGGTATGGCCCGAGTTGACTTCTTCCTGGACAGAGAAACTGGCCAAGTTTATGTAAACGAGATAAACACTATCCCTGGCTTTACGGCTACCAGCATGTACCCCAAGATGTGGGAGGCCAGCGGGATTCCTTACCCTGAGCTTTTGGATAGGCTAATTGAGCTGGCTTTGGAGAGGTTTGAGGATAAGAGTCGCTGTAGGACTTCTTACACTCCGGAAGAGGAAGAATGAGGATTCGTCGCTCACGGAAGAGGCGTCGCCTTTACCGAAGCCTTATCCAACCGATAGCTTTAGCGCCGGTGAGGCTCAGGAACTTTCCCCCGGCTCACTGGGCGGCGCTGGGGATTGTAGCCATTATCGTGGCTTTCTTAATCTACTCTGGCCTGGCCTGGGAATTTTACGATTACCCAGTGGTTGTGAAGGGTGGGGAAGTGGTCAACCTTGAAGTAGTTAAAGCCCTCTGCGGGCTTGAATATTACCACATTTTCTTCGTGAACTCAAAGCAATGCCAAAAAAAGCTGGAAGGAATCTTGGAAGTTAGGGAAGCTTCGGTCTCAGTTCGTTTCCCACCCGCGGTTATAGTGGCGGTGGAGGAGAGGGAGCCGGTGATGGAGCTTATAAGCGGTGGTAAGTCCTTTTTAGTGGACCGGGATGGGGTCTTGATGGAGAACAGGGGTAGACAGCTTGGTCTTCTCCGCTTGTTTGACGATTCCGGTGGGGACGTGCGCCCAGGCCGGAAGCTTTCTTCAATCGTCCTTACTGTCGCACTAAAGCTTAAGGAGCTTGGGATAGAGAAAGAAGGGGAGCTACACTACCATCCCGATGAAGGGTTCATCCTCATGGCCAAAGGTGGCTTTCCAGTTTATCTGGGCATGACTTCATACCTTATGAAAACTCGCCTTGAAGCCTACCGCTACGTTTGGGGTCACCTTGAGGCCGAGGGCTTAAAGCCGGCTTATATAGATGTCCGAGCGCCTGATGCGCCTGTGTATTCAATTCATTCGCCTTGAGTAGGGGGAGAAAGTTGGCCAGAATCGTCACAGCCATTGACGTTGGGACAACGAAAGTTTGCACCCTCATAGCGGAAGTGGAAGAAGAGGAGGAGGGGGCAGTCATTCAGGTCATAGGCTTCGGAAATGTTCCCTCCAGAGGCATGAAGAAGGGAAGCGTGGTCAATATTTCCCAACTGGCCCAATCGGTGATGGAATCGGTAGAACAAGCGGAAAAGCTGGCCGGGCTAACGGTCTCCCGGGCCTACGTCAGCATAACTGGTTCCCACGTGTTCTCCATGAGCAGCCGTGGGATGATAGCTGTCCGCCGCCATCCCGGTGGGATAACGGCGGAAGATGTGGCGAGGGTAGTAGAAGCGGCCAGTGCTGTTTCCATCCCTTCCTCTCAAGAGATAATCCACGTAATCCCTCGCCATTTCATCGTGGACGGCCAGCCTGGGATTCAGGACCCAATCGGTATGGAAGGCTCAAGGCTTGAGGCTGAAGTCCTCATAGTAACTGCTTCAAGTGCAGCCCTTAACAATCTCAGAAAATGCTTAAAGGAAGTGGGAATTGAGCCTGAAAAGTTCATCCTGGCTGCCTTGGCATCGGGGGAGGCCGTTTTGACCCAATCCGAAAAGGAAATGGGGGTTATATTGGCGGACATTGGCGGGGGAACTACTGACATCGCTATATACATGGATGGAAGCTTGTTATATACAAGTTCCCTGGAGCTTGGCGGGAACATGATTACCAGTGATATAGCCTTTGGTCTTCGCATGCCCTTTTCCTCGGCGGAGGAGATTAAGAAGAAGTACGGGTGCGCCCTGGCCGAAGAGGTGGGGGAGGATGAGGGGGTGGAAGCAACGGTGTTTGGAAGCGATAAAAAGCAGATGCTCTCCCGCCGTTTCATGGCTGAGATAATCCAGGCCAGGGTGGAAGAGATGTTTGATTACCTATACCGGGAGGCGCAGAAGAGCGGTTATGCTGGCCTCCTTCCGGCAGGGCTTGTCCTCTGCGGTGGTACAGCCGAAGTTAAAAGGATTGACGAGCTTGGGAGGCGATACCTGGAAATGCCCGTGAGAGTTGGGAGGCCATCGGGAGTCCAAGGGCTTGTGGAGATGTTGGAAAGCCCTACCTATGCTACAGCGGTAGGGCTTCTGCTCTGGCCCGCACGCCAAAAAATCCTCCGAGGCAAGATGACTACAAAATCTTGGAAAGACAGGGTCCTTGAATGGTTAAGGACCCTTCTACCATACTAACGTAAGGAGAGAGGCCTATGGAAGGATTTGTGGAAACGAGGGAAAATTTTGCCCGAATAAAGGTCATAGGGGTTGGCGGGGGTGGCTGCAACGCCGTGAACCGCATGATAGAATACGGCATCACAGGAGTTGAGTTCATAGCCGTCAATACTGATAGCCAGGTCCTGCTTCTATCCAAAGCTCCTACCCGGGTTCAGATAGGAGAAAAGCTAACTAAAGGGCTTGGGGCAGGCGGAGACCCCGAGATAGGTCGCAGGGCAGCGGAAGAATCAATTGACGAGCTTTCCCAGATATTGGAAGGGGCCAACATGGTCTTCATCACCGCTGGGATGGGCGGCGGGACCGGAACGGGAGCTGCTCCAATCATCGGTAGGCTGGCTAAAGAAGCCGATATCCTTACGGTAGCAGTAGTCACCAGGCCTTTCTCCTTTGAAGGCAATAAGAGGGCAACTATAGCCCAGAAGGGTATAGAGGAGCTGGAGAAAGCAGTGGACACCCTCATCGTAATTCCTAACGACCGACTCTTGGAAGTAGCCGATAAGAATGTTTCCCTCCGAGAGGCCTTTGCCTTGGCTGATGACGTCTTGCGCCAGGCCGTTCAAGGGGTATCTGAACTCATCGTTAAGCCTGGGCTAATAAACCTGGACTTTGCCGATGTTAAGAAAGTGATGAAGGATGGGGGTAATGCTCTCATGGCTATAGGCCGGGCTTCCGGCGATGATGCCCCGGTCAAAGCCGTGCAAATGGCTATAAACAATAAGCTTTTGGATGTGAACATAGATGGGGCTAAGGCCGTTCTCCTCAATTTCACAGGCGGCCCTGACCTATCCCTTCCGGGAGTGCGTGAAGCGGCGGAGCTAGTGAAAAGCAAAGTCCACCCCGACGCTGAGATTTTCTTCGGGGTCATGCTGGATCAGGAGCTTAAGGATGAGGTTCAAGTGACAATAATTGCAGCTGGGTTCAAGAAGCCTGGAGCGGAGGTGATTAGGCCTGCGGAGAAGCCCAAGGTGATAAAGTTCCCGGTTCCGGAGCGCCCGCTTCCAGAGGACAATGTGGATATCCCGGCTTTCATAAGGAGGGCCAAGCGGCCTCTATAGCCAGCCATGTTCCTTCCACCAGTTGAGCGTTTCCCTCAGCCCTTCCTCAATATCGGTACGGGGGGTAAAGCCAAGCTCCCTTTGAGCCTTGGAACAATCCCATGCGTTGTTGTTGGCGAGGACCCTTATCCGGAAGAAACTTATGAGGGGAGGGCCTTTAAGGGGGAGGAGCCTGTAGGCAATTTCAAAAGGGAGGGCGAAGGCCCATCCTACTGGAATTGGTGCCCATATTATGGAAGTGCCCATGAGGCGGGCCAGAGTTCCCCAGAACTCACAAGCTTTCCGCAGAGGCCCGCCCAGGATGTAAGTTTGGCCTATGGCCTCTTTTCGGGTAGCGGCCAGCATTATCCCTTCCACCAAGTCCTTAACGTAGATGCGGTGATGGTAATTCTGGCCGTCACCCGGGAGGAGGCGAAATCCTGCCTTTAAGAGCTTAGCCACGGTGTAAACCCCGACGTTCCTCTCCCTTGGGCCATAGACGTATACCGGCCTCAGGATTACTAAGGGCAAGCCTTTGGCGATGAACTCCTGAGCTACTTTTTCAGCCTCGGCTTTGGAGCGGCAATAGGGGTGGGAGCTTGAAGTGAGGGGGAAGCTCTCATCTTTCAGGCCAGGGTAATCCTCAAGGCCTGTGGCCGCTACGGAGGAAGTGTAGATAACCCTCTCAACCTTCTCCTCCAAAGCAGCCTTGAACACATTGGCCGTGCCAAGGACGTTGACCTCGTAGAAAGCTTTCCATGGCCCCCAATCGCTCATAATAGCGCCGAGGTGGAAGACCAAATCCACCCCTCTTACCGCTTCCCTCACTGTTTTGTAATCCCTGAGGTCGCCTACGAAAGGCTCAACCCCTTTCCTTTCCAAATCCTGCGCTTTGGCGGGGCTTGTAGTCATGCCCCTGACCTTGAACCCTTCCCGAAGTAGCTTTTCCACCAAATGGCTTCCGATTAAGCCTGTAGCGCCGGTTACAAGGACTTTCATCCTTGCTTTTCCTCCAAGATTTGGGCGTTTATTTGCCTCAAGGTCTCCCTAACTTAAAGGGCTCCTCGGCCTTGGCTTCAACCTCAATTTCTAACCCAATGGTCGCTCCCTTTTCATGCAATGGCCTTAGCATGCCCCGCATGAAATCGGGAAGTTTATTCCAAGGCATAGGGAATCTTTCCCAGTGCTTTCTGCATGATTCTTTTCGCTTGCTTAGGGAGTACCATGGCATTTACCTTAATAGGCAATGCTTAGCCCCTTCAAGGCTGCGCTTTTAAAGGATAACACCTAATTTTGCCTGGCGCAAACGTTGGCTTTTAGGGCGTGTCTGGGTTTGTGGGGTATGCTTCTGTTTTTACCCTTCATGGGGTATTCCCC
>CAYOIS010000021.1:0-18084 GCA_964404055.1 uncultured Anaerolineae bacterium
GCTTTCCCCTCCAACGCTAATTGTACAACTTCGCTTCGGGTTTGGCAAGAGGGGGCATAGCCCTCTCCCAAGGCATCTGTGTTGTCCCCTACCGGAAACTTCACGGCTTCCCTCTCAGTTCCGGGATACCCCTCGGGTAAATGGGGGCCACCAAAGCACCCCACTCTGTGCGTATGCCGCCAGGCAGTTTAGACTCGGCCCTTGCCTCTTCCATTTTGCCCTTGACTGGCGATGTGGTAAAATCTCCTCGGTTCAATGGGGAAATGGGGAAAATAACTTGCTTTAAATCCATCGGAATACTTCACCACCCTCGCATACCGGAATCACCACAGGTAGCGGAGGAGATTAAGGCTTTCCTCCAAGAAAAGGGTATTGCTTCTTGGACATGCTCGGCTTGGGATGAGCCCGGGATTAAAAGGATGCTTGATGACACTTCCATCCTCATCACTCTTGGTGGGGATGGCACTATTTTGAGAGCAGCTCGAGTCTCCGCCGGGCACGACGTCCTAATCCTGGGATTGAACATGGGCAAGCTTGGCTTCCTGGCCGAGATGAACCTCCACAACTGGCAAGAAACCCTTTCCTCAATATTGGCCGGCAACTATTGGGTTGAAGAAAGGATGATGCTACAAGCTTCCTTCTTCCGGGATAAGGAGCTTAAGGCCTCTTACCACGCCCTCAACGATGTAGTAGTAAGCCGAGGTACGCTGGCCCGCATTGTCCACCTGGCTACTTACATTGATGGCCATTACTTCACCACTTACCACGCCGATGGCCTCATAATCTCAACCCCCACCGGTTCAACAGCCTATGCTTTAGCTGCCGGAGGCCCCATCCTCCCACCGGAACTGCGCAACATCCTGCTCATCCCCATAGCCCCACACCTCTGCTTGGACAAAGCCATAGTCCTATCTGAAGGCTCCTGGGTCCGAGTCGCGGTCTCTACCGACCATCAGGCTATCCTCACGGTGGATGGGCAATTTGAAGTAAGCTTGCGCGATGGGGATGAGGTGCAAGTGCAAGCCAGCCCTTACGTCGCTTACTTCGCCAGGGTAAGGGAGCGCTCCTATTTCTACCGAACCCTTCTGGAAAGGCTGAGGGAGAGCTACTGATGCTTGAAAGGTACGCACGCCCGCAAATGCTCAAGATATGGAGCTTGGAGAACCAATATCAGAAGTGGCTTGAGGTGGAGATAGCGGTTTGCGAGGCCTGGGCCGAATTAGGAGTTATAACCCAAGAGGCGCTTGAGGCTATAAAGAGCCGCGCCCGCTTTGACCCCGAAGAGATTGCTAAAATTGAAGCCCGGACTCAGCATGACATGATTGCCTTCCTTGAAAATGTGGCAAGCTATGTAGGAGAAGAAGCACGCTTCCTCCACTACGGCCTCACCTCATCAGACGTGAAAGATAGCGCTTTGGCCCTCCAGATGAAAGAAGCCATGGATTTAATTTTGGCCGATGTGGACGAAGTCATCTCCGAGCTTAAAGCCCAAGCCTTCCGCAACAAAGATACTTTGATGATGGGCAGGACTCACGGGGTATTCGCTGAGCCCATAACTTTGGGAGTTGTTTTTGCCCGTTGGGCCTTTGAAATGGCCCGCCATCGGGATAGGCTAAAGGCTGCCAAAGAGGCTATATCCGTTGGAAAATTCTCCGGCGCAGTAGGGACTTATGCTTCCATTGACCCGAAAGTTGAGGAGATAGCTTGCCGCAAGCTCGGCCTCAAGCCTGACCCAGCTTCAAGCCAAGTCATAAGCAGGGACCGCCACGCCGAATGCCTCTGGGCCCTGGCCGCTACAGCTTCATCTGTAGAGAAATTTGCCCAAGACATCCGCCACTTGCAGCGCACAGAGGTAGGAGAGCTGGAAGAGCCCTTCGTGCCAGGACAAAAAGGCTCCTCTGCTATGCCTCACAAGCGCAATCCAATCCTGGCTGAAAGGCTCTGTGGCATAGCTCGCCTCCTGAGAGGCCATCTCTTATCAGCCTTGGAAAACATACCACTTTGGCTTGAGAGGGACATGAGCCACTCGGTAGTGGAGAGATTCATCCTCCCCCAGGCTTTCTGCCTCCTTGATTACCTCCTTACCCGCTTCGTCTGGCTCATCCGAAACCTTAAAATCAATCGGGAGAAAATGGCGGAGAATGTTGCACGCAGCCTCGGCCTTTACGCTTCGGAAGCAGTGATGATGGCCCTAATAGAGAAGGGCATGACGAGGACAGAAGCTTATGAGTTAGTCCAGAGCTTGGCCATGAAGGCATGGGAGGAAAGGAGAAACTTTGGCCAGCTGCTCAAAGAAGCCATACCTCCGGCCATTTTAAGCCCGGAGGAAATTGAAGCTCTGCTGAAGCCTGAGCGCTACATTCGCCATTGCGATGTAATCTTCAAGAGATTGGAGAGCATTTGAGGCGGCGCCTGAGTGCGCTCTTCACCGCCTCAAACTCATCCCAAGGGTATTCAACCGTTCCAATGCACATTGATTGCTCGTGGCCTTTGCCAGTGACGAGGATTAGGTCCCCCGGCTGGGCATTGGCAATTGCCCACTCAATCGCTTCCCTGCGGTCGGGTATGGCTACATAACCTTCGCCTTCCCTTCGGCCTGCCCGCTGGCATCCCTCCGCTATCTGCCTTATGATTTCGTTAACATCTTCTGTCCTTGGGTCCTCAGCCGTAAGCACGGCCAAATCAGCTAAGCGACCGGCTATCTCCCCCATCATAGGTCGCTTGGCCCTATCCCTGAGCCCCGCACACCCAAAGACCACCACCAGCCTTCCTTTCGCCCAAGGTCGGCAGGTCTTCAGGGCTTCCTCCAAGGAGCGAGGAGTGTGAGCAAAATCCACAATCACAGTAAAATCCTGACCTAAATCTACCTTCTCCATCCTCCCTTTGACCCTCTCAACCCTCTTTACACCCTCAGCGATAGCTTCAGGTGGTATGCCTTGGGATAAAGCTGTAGCGGCTGCGGCAAGGATATTGTAGACATTGAACAGCCCTACCAGCCGGCTTTCCACCTTGAATTCTCCTCCGGGGAAGAGGACTTTGAAGCTTAAGCCATCAAAATCGGCCTGGATTTCCTCGGCCCTCACACTGGCCTGAGAACTGAAACCATAGGTCATGTGAAAATCGGCGGGGATGGAAAGCAAGTAAGGGGCAGAAGAATCGTCAGCGTTTATCACTGCCACTTTGGGGACCCCTGGCTTACGGAAAGATGTTGAAAGGCTGCGGAAAAGGATAGCTTTGGACTCCCGATAGGCCTCATAAGTCAGGTGGTAATCCAAATGCTCGTGCGTGATGTTGGTAACCACGGCTACGTCAAATTCGCAGCCCGTGACCCGATGTTGGTGGAGGCCGTGAGAAGTGGCTTCTAAAACGGCGTATTGAGCTCCGGCTTTAACCATCTCAGCCAGGTAGAATTGAACATCGGGGGCCTCGGGGGTTGTAGTGTGGAGACCGGTATCGTAAACCTTATCGCCTATGCGGGCATTTACTGTGCTTATCATCCCGGCCTTGTAGCCTGCTGCCTCTAAGATTGAGTGGATTAAGTTGACTGTAGTAGTCTTGCCATCGGTCCCGGTTATCCCGATCACTCGGAGTTTGCGGCCCGGATGGCCATAGAAGGCTGCCGAGAGTATGGCTAAGGCATGGCGGGAATCTTTGACTTGAACGTAAGGGATGGGGAGGTCTGAGATAGCTTTCTCGCCTACTACGGCGGCTGCTCCTCTTTCCATGGCTTGCGGGATGAACTGGTGGCCATCGTGGCTAAGGCCGGGTATCGCCACAAAGATTTCCCCGCCTTTAACCATCCGGGAATCGTGTACAACCCCGGAAATTTCAACTTCAGCCGAGCCGAGGGCTTGAACAAGGAGGCCAACTTCTCGGAGTTCATCCAACAAAGGCTCAAGCCTCATCTCTCTTCCCGAAGGAAAAGGCTTAAAATTATGCTCACTACGCTTATCACAATCGCCCCCCAGAGGGCCGAAAGGGGGTCGCGTATGTAAAAGGGGAAGCCAAGCATTTGCCCTACCCAAGAAGTGAGGGCCAGCAAGATAGCGTTTATCACCAAAGTGAAAAGGCCCAAGGTGAGGATTAGTAGCGGGCAGGTTAAGAACCTGAGGATAGGGCCAATCAGAGCGTTAATTATGCCGAAGATTAAGGCCAGGATGGCTAACCCTTGCCAGTTCCCGCGGAACTCAATTCCGGGGACAAGCTGCACGGCGGCCCAAATGGCCACAGTGTTTATGAACCACCTTATTAGGAAACGCCGCATTTTCCACCTCACTCAATGTAAATTTCCACCTTCTCCCCCTCCTCTTCATCCTCCAAATCCACAATCTTACCCCGCGCTCCTGCCTTTACCTTCTCCCAGATTTCTTCCCAACGCGGGAAAAACCTGGACCCAATGCTAAAACCGAAGTTTACGAGGCCCAATGGTAAAGTTATGTTAACTTTTTGCTTCCCTGTGCGCAGGTCTGTGACCGTCACCCGGAACCATTGTCCGGAGGGTGGTTCCCAGCGGCGTGGTCCTTCCAGAGCTTCCAGCAGCCTGATGGCTTCCTCGGCTGTTATTTTCCCTTCCTCAAGCATCTTCAAAATTTTCATCTTTGCCTCTTCCATAGGAAAGCACCTCCTTATTAGCGTTCTCTAAGTCCAGCCGCATTTGGATTAACACCCGCGCAGTTTTAAACCCTGCCTTTTCCAGAACTTTGATTAGCTCCTCGTATTCAGCGGGGATTTTAGTATAGGCCACCCCTCGGAAGGGTTTGGCCAATGGCTTGAGGATGCTTCTCGCCAAAGCCTCCTCAACTTCTCCGCGAACTAATGGATGGATTAGGAATTGGAGTTTGTGCCTCTTTCCCCACAGGCTTTTCCACAAAGCCGCGGTCGCTACCATTTCCTCGCCCTTGAGGACCATGACGTGGTGTAAATCATATCCCTGGGCAAGGTAAGCCAAGCGGTTCAGAAAGGGGTTAAAGGATAGGGGGCGGAAGCCTTCGGGCCTTGGTTTTTCCAGCCACAGAAGGCCTGAAGGGATTGACTCCGTGGCTAATTCATACTCATCCATCCAACGGGACAAATCAAAGTCTACTGCTTGGTTACCGGGGGGAAGGGGCTTAGCTGGGGCTTCCAACTCCATTTCTACTATTTTCCCCAGCTCCTCAAAGCCCAAGCTTTTGTAGAGAGATACAGCCACGGGGTTATCCTCCCTCACCTGTAGGGTTACCCACCGCCCGCCCTGTTCCCATATGTAAGTTAAGGCAGCCTGCATCAAGCGGCGGGCTATTCCTCGGGAGCGGTAGGCCGAGGCCACGGCCACATTGCTTATGTGCCAGCGGTCCCACCCCGTTTGGCTAACTGAAACGTTCCCCGCCACCTTCCCCCCTTCATCCCATACAAAACCTTTGAATTCCCCCCTCAGGGCCGAATCCAGAGCGAAGAGCAAACCGCTCAGCGGCCCCATTTTTCCCAGGACTCGGAGGTCCCTTATTAATTCTCGGCCTTCTTGGCTCAAATCGGACCCGAAGGCTTCCTCCAAAAGGTTAGCAAGCCCTTCCAGATCTCTTCCAGGGTTCATCATCCTTATGAACCCCAAATTCCCCTCCGCCTTTAAGGAGTAGGAGACTCCCTCCTTCTCCGGCGAAGCGCAGCTGGCTCTTTCTTCACCTCATACCCCATTGCCCTTAGCGCATCCAAGAGGCGAGCTTTTGCCGTAGGGTAGGAGACGTTTAAGATTTTCTGGACCTTGTTTAGCTTTCCCTCACACTGGAGGAAAAGCTCTATGAAATTCATTTGCTCTGGGGTAAGGCGGTAAAGCCTCCCCAAATCAAAGGTGCCCTCAATAGAGGTCCCGCACTCCGGGCACTGAAGCCTTTTGATGGTCATCTGTGCTCCGCAAGCTGGGCACGTGCCTACCATCCTCTCCATGATCCACCTCCTCGGCTCGGTTTTTGGGAATTATACCAAATTCCCTAAACTTAGTCAAGAGTTGATTTCAGTAGTGTTGATAAGGCCTAAAAATTTTAAGCTCAAGGCCGGGGTTGCTTTGGACGTCCTCTGATGTATAATTAAGCAAAAAGGAGTTTTCAAGATGGTGCGTATTCGCCGAGAGACCGATTATGCCATCCGTTTGCTCTTGGCTCTGGCAAAGAGAGGGCCAGAAGCAGTAGTGCCTACAAGGGAATTGCAGGAAGAGATGCAAATTCCCAAGCAATATGCGGCAAGGGTAGTGGCTAAGCTTGTACACGGCGGGTTCATCAAAGCTTTACAGGGGCGAAGTGGCGGAATAAGCCTTGGCCGCCCAGCAGCAGAGATTTCCCTTAAAGACATCATCCTCCATTTTGAGCCAATATTTGTCATATCAAAGTGTGTAGAAAACCCTGCCAGCTGCCCCTTCGGCGATACGTGCCCAGTCCGAGGGCATTGGTGCTATCTCCAAGGCCTTCTCCTGAAAGAACTGGAGAAAATAACCATTGCTAAGCTAGCAGCAGAGCCCTTCCCTTCAAAAATTTGACGAAGGAGATTTTTGTGCTATAATTTTTCAAAAACCAAAGGCGATGACGGAGAGGAGTAAGCAGGGGGAGCCTGCCAGAGAAGGGGAGGCGCGGCTGGGACCTTCCCTCAGGTGAAACCTGCTGAAGTTCGCTCCTGAGCCGGGCAGGCGAACAAGGGTAAACCTTAAGTAGTCTGCCACGCAAGCCCTCCGTTAAAGGGGCAACCCTAAGGAGTGGGCTGGCTTAAACCAGCCAAGCAGGGTGGTACCGCGGAGAGTAAAGGCTGCCTCTTCGTCCCTGGAGGCAGCCTTTTCTTTTAATCTACCTTCGCCAGGAGGGTAAAAATGCTAGAAAGGATTAAAAGCCTGCGGGAAAAAGCCATCCAAGAGCTGGAGGCTTTAACCGACTCCACCTCCCTTGAGGAATGGAAGAGGTCTTATTTGGGCAAGAAAGGCTTGGTAACCCAGCTCCTACGCCAAATAGGGAGCCTCCCGCCAGAGGAAAGGCCAAAAGCAGGAGAAGCAGCTAACCTCCTGCGAGATGAACTTACCCAACTTTATGAAGAGAAAGCTTCAGCCATCAAAGAGGCCGAACGCCTTCAAGCAGCCAAAGCTCAAGCCATTGACGTAACTCTCCCCGGAAGGAGGCCTCAGATCGGCGTCCTCCATCCCGTAACCCAGACTTTGAGGGAAATCATTGAAATCTTCTCCCGCATGGGCTTCGGAGTTTACGAAGGGCCAGAAGTAGAATGGGACGACTACAACTTCGGCCTCCTGAACATCCCGCCCGAACACCCAGCCAGGGACATGTGGGATACTCTGTACATAGCTCCTCCTTACGGGAAAGAGGGAAACATGCTCCTCCGAACCCACACTTCTCCTGACCAAATAAGGGTGATGGAGCTTATGAGACCGCCGATAAGGGTTGTAGTCCCAGGAAGGTGCTACCGCCACGAGGCCACCGATGCCAGCCACGAATGGATGTTCTACCAAGTAGAAGGCTTGGCCGTAGATAAAGGCATAACCATGGCTCACCTCAAAGGCGTCCTCACTACATTCGTCCGGGAAATGTTCGGAAAAGAGAGGAAAGTGCGGTTCCGCTGTGATTACTTCCCATTCGTAGAACCAGGGGCCGATATGGCCATGGATTGCATCGTCTGCGGAGGGAAAGGCTGCCGAGTGTGCAAGTTCACCGGCTGGCTGGAAATCCTGGGAGCTGGAATGGTCCACCCACAAGTTTTGCGCAATGTGGGAATTGACCCTAACATCTATACCGGCTTCGCTTTCGGCATGGGAGTTGAAAGAATTGCTATGCTGAAGCACAAGATTGATGACATCCGCTATTTTTACGCAAATGACCTGCGGTTCCTAAAACAATTCCGAGCTTAAAGGAGGAGCAAAAATGAAGGTGCCTTTGAGCTGGCTAAAAGATTATGTGGAGATAAAGCTCCCCCCAGAAAAGCTCGCCTACAAGTTAACCATGGCTGGCTTTGAAGTGGCTGAAATCCAACGGGTGGGCGAGCTTTGGGACCGAGATAAAGTCTTCGTTGGCCAAATAGTGGAGGTAAAGCCCCACCCTAACGCCGACCGCCTCACAATCGCCGTTGTGGATTACGGAGCTGGCGAGCCTGTGGAAGTGGTCACGGGAGCACCAAACATAAAAGTGGGCCAAAAGGGGCAGAAAGTCGCCTTGGCCCTTGCTGGAGCTCGCCTTGTGGACCCCTACGCCTCCCAAAAGTCTTACTTTACCCTTAAGCCAACCAAGATAAGAGGAGTGCTTTCCCCGGGGATGGTCTGCTCCGAAAAGGAATTGGACTTATCCGATGAACATGAAACTATCATAATCTTACCCGATGACGCGCCCGTAGGGATGCCATTGGCCGATTACTTGGGTGATATCATCCTTGAAGTAGAAGTTCCCACCAATCGGCCGGATTGCCTATCAATCTTGGGAATTGCCCGAGAAGTAGCTGCTCTTACCGATGCTGAATTCCGTCCTCCAATCATTGATTACCCTGAAGAAGGGCCCGAAGTCCAAGAGCTTATAGAAGTTGAAATTGCCGACCCCGACCTCTGTTCCCGCTATACAGCGGCCGTAGTGCTTGGGGTTGAAATCAAGCCATCGCCTTACCTCGTCCAGAGGCGTCTCAGGGCTGCCGGCATGAGACCAATAAACAACGTTGTGGATGCCACAAACTACGTCATGCTGGAATTGGGCCAACCTATCCACGCTTTTGATTACGATAAAATCCGCGGCCGGAAGATAATCGTCCGAAGGGCTCGCGAAGACCGAACTTTCACTACTTTGGATGGAGTTACGCGTAACCTCTTTCCCGATACCCTCCTCATCGCCGATGCTGAAGGGCCTGTGGCTATAGCAGGAGTTATGGGAGGGATGGAAAGCGAGGTAACCACCGAGACTAAGAATATCCTCATAGAATCGGCTAACTTCAACCGAGTTAGCATAAGGAGGACATCGCGGTTTCTGGGCCTGAGGACGGAAGCTTCCCTCCGCTTTGAGAAAGGCCTTGACCCATACCTCCCTCCCGAAGGGGCAAAGCGAACTGCACAGCTTATAAAAGAATGGGCCGGCGGAACTATCGCCAAAGGCCTGGTGGATGTCCACATCCCACTGCCCCCTCGCCGCACCATAACCTTCCACCTCAGCGAACTGGAGAGGTTCATCGGGATGAGTTACCCCAAAGAGCAAGTTGTTTCCATCCTCGGTAAACTTGGCTTTGAACTTAAGGAAGAGGGGCCACAAACCTACACCGTAACCGTGCCCACTCACCGGGGCGATGTCACAGAACAAGCGGATTTAGTAGAAGAAGTAGCCAGGATAGCAGGCTACGATTTAATCCCAACGGAGATGATTCCAGCTCCCTCTTCCCCTCAGATTTTCCCTGAACTTCTCAAATGGGAAGAAGCGGCCAAAGATGTGCTTGTAGCCTGCGGCCTCTACGAGGTTAAAACCTATGCCCTAATAAGCCAAGAACTCTTGGACAAATTCGGCCTTTCCTATCCCTTGCCTCTTCTTTCCGTCGCCAACCCAATGACCCCCGAACACGTTTTCCTTCGGCCAACTCTACTCCCCAGCCTCCTTCGCACCCTCGCTTACAACTTGCGCTTTCAAGACGGCGCTAAAATCTTTGAACTGGCCCGAGTCTACCTCCCCCGGGAAAATGACCTCCCACAGGAAAGGATGACCTTGGCCATAGCCATGGCCGGGGAAGCTGAGGAATTGAACTGGTTCGGAACCAGCAGAAAATTGGACTTCTTTGACCTCAAAGGGGTAGTTGAAGAGCTTGTGGAAAGGATGGGAATCTCAAACTACCAATTCCTCCCTGCCGAGGACCCGGCTTTCTTCCCGGGACAAACGGCTTGGCTCAAGGTCGGCGAGGATACTATCGGAATCTTGGGCAAGCTCAACCCCGATATAGCCGAAGCCTTTGAGGTAGAGGAAGAAGTCTTCATGGCCGAGTTCAACTTTGAAGCCCTCGCTTCCCACGCTTCATCCTTGCGCGAATTCAAACTCGTGTCCCGCTACCCTGCAGTAGTCCAAGACATAGCCGTAGTTGTGGATGAGGAAATTCCGGCTGAGGAAGTGCGCAAGGTGATAATGGAAGCGGGGAAACCATTCATCCGCAGTGCTATCCTATTTGACTTCTACCGTGGAAAGCCTGTCCCGCCAGGCAAGAAGAGCCTCGCCTACTCCCTCACCTTCCAAGCCGATGACCGTACCCTTACCGATAAGGAGGTGACGAAGCTGAGGGATAGAGTCATAAAAGAGCTGGAGAGGAAATTGGGGGCCACATTGCGAGGTTAAAGGATGCGCACATTCCTTGCCACGCTTCTGGCCATAAGCACATTTTTCCTCCTCCTTTTAATCCCTTACCCTTTCCTGGCCCGCCCTGAATTCATTCGCCTGGAATATGCTCGCCCTAATTTTCCCCCTTCCCACCGGTTTGACCCCAAAGAAAGGGAAAACTTTTCAATCGCCACCCTCCGTTACCTTATAGCCAACGAAAGCCTGGACTATCTCAAAGCCTTGGCTGATGAATCCGGCCCCATCTACAACGAGCGCGAGCTCGCCCACATGGCCGATGTTAAAAGAGTAGCAACTGGGGCTTTGTTCGTCCTGAGACTTTCCTTGCTTCTGGCCCTTTCCTTAACAATCCTTCTCCTGCTCAAGGGGTGGAGGCGAGAGCTTTCCATTGGCCTTGCAGGCGGGGCTGTGATGGTTGCAGCTTTAGGCTTAGCGATAGGGGTTACGGCCTTGGTCAATTTTGACCTATTCTTCACCCTCTTCCACCGGCTCTTCTTTGAAGGAGACAGCTGGCTCTTCCCCTACACCGATTCCCTAATCCAGCTTTACCCTTTGCCCTTCTGGGTAGATGCCACAAAATGGTGGCTGGTCATAAGCGGGGCATTGACCTTAGCCACTGGTCTTGTAGGGTTAATACTCTATCGCCTCCCTTATGGCGCGGGCCAGGGCAGCAAACTCAGGGGTAAAGGTTAGGGAAAGGTCCCTGGGGTGAGGGAAGGGGATGATGAACCGAGCTTTCAAAGTGCCTGGGCGCGGGCTCATAACTACAACCCTATCGGCCAAAAAGATGGCCTCTTGAAGGTTGTGGGTGACCATTACTACGGTTTTGCAGCGCTCCCGCCAGAGGGCAGCAAGTTCTACGTTCAGCCTCTCTCTGGTCAGAGCATCTAAGGAGCTGAAAGGCTCATCCAGGAATAGGATATCGGGATCGTAAACCAAAGCCCTGGCCAAAGCTACTTTTTGCTCCATCCCTCCGGAAAGCTCTCTGGGGTAGGTGTGTAAGAAGCCATCAAGGCCCATAGCTTTGAGAAGGGAAAGGGCCTTTTCCAAGGCTTCTGGGCCATTAACTCCTCTTACTTCCAAGGGGAGGAGGACGTTCCCCAAAGCATCACGCCAAGGCATGAGGTTAGCCTTCTGAAAGACGAAGCCCATTTCAGGTTTTGGTTCCTTCAGAGGTTCACCTTTCCAGAGGACGAGGCCGGAAGTAGGCTTGAGGAGGCCGCTTAGGATGCGCAGTAAGGTTGTCTTCCCGCACCCCGATGGCCCTACAATGCACACAAATTCCCCCTCCCTCACCTCTAAGGAAACATCCCGCAGGGCCTCTACTGGGCCCCGCAGGGAATTATAGACCATGCTTATGTTTCGTGCTTCCAGAACAACCACGGCTCTTTAAGGGACGAATTCGTTAGTAAAAGCTTCTTCCACGCTTATTTCCTTGGTTACAAGGCCCATATCTCTTAGAGCACTCAGCGTAGCTTCCCAGTCAGCTTTCTCCGTTCGGCCAAGGTGAGGCGAAGTCCAGAATTTTATAGCCTCCTTGAGCACTTCCTTTTGCTCTTCCCCCATCTCTGGAACGTACTTCTTGCTTATCTCAAAAGCTTCATCCGGATGGTCCAAGGTATAACGAAGGCCTTTCAAAAAAGCCCTGACGAGCCCTCGCACCAGCTCCGGTTTTTCTCTTATGGTCTTCTCGTTGGTAATTATCCCGTTGGAGATGAGGTTAGCCCGGTCGGCCACGTATATTATGTTTACTTTATATCCTGCCAGGCGGAGACGAACTGGCTCGTTCATAGCGTAGCAGATGGCGGCATCAACAAGACCTTGGGTCAAGCTTTCCACTTGGGTATAGCCTATTTCCTGGAGGTTAAAATCCTCTTCCTTAAGCCCTTCAGCCTTGAGGAGAGCCCGCCACCCAACGTAACTTGCTCCGAATAGGGCCGGTATCCCTATCTTCTTACCTTTGAGGTCCTGTAGGCTCTTTGCCCCCTTCTCCTCCAGCGAAACCACCACCACCGGGAAGCGGTGATACCATCCAGTTACATACACCACCGGCAGGCCCTGAGCTCTGGCCAAGAGGACTTGCTCACCACTGGCCACAGCAAAGCTCAGTTCTCCCATCCCCACCAGCTTGATCAAATCCACTTCCCAGCCGTAATTGAATTCAAGGTCAATGCCTTCTTCCCGGAAATAACCTTTTTCAATGGCCACGTAGAAAGGAGCGAACTGGACGTTAGGGATGTAGCCCATGGCTATGGTTACTTTTTGAGGAGCAGGGGTAGGTTTACTGCAACTGGCAAGGGCTGCAAGCAACAAAGCTAAAATCATTAATTTACCCTTCATGGTTACCTCCATCTCATAAGCTTCTTTTCCAGCAAAGCCACGCCTAAATATAAGGCGATGGCTATAGCGGCCAGGGAAGAGAGTGCCACGAATAAGAGCGGGGTATCAAATAGGCCTCTGGCCAAGTTCACTAAAAAGCCAAGCCCTCTATCGGCAGCGACGAATTCTCCTACAACAGCTCCAATTACGGATAGGGTAACTCCTACCTTAATGCTGCCCATAAGTATAGGTAGGGCTGCCGGAAGCTCCAGAAGCCAGAACACTTGCCACCGGCTGGCCCTGAGGATACGCATGAGGTCGTAAAACTCTTGCTCCACGGATCGGAGGCCAACTATAGTACCAACAAGCACCGGGAAAAATACCGTAAGTGCACATACAGCTATTTTGGACGCCAAGCCGAACCCAAACCATATTACTAAGAGCGGAGCGAGGGCTACTACAGGCATGGATTGGGAAACTACTACGAGTGGGGTAAGGTAAAACTCAAGGAATGGGATTTTAGCCAAAAGGTAACCTAAGATGAAAGCTGAGAAAAGGCCCAAGCTCAAACCTGCTCCTATCTCCAAGAGTGTAACCTTAGCGTGGAAGAGGAGAGACCCATCCGCAATGGCCAACCAAAAACGCCTGGCCACCTCTTCCGGGTGGGGTAGGATAAAACTTGGGTATTGGCCTAACCAAGCAATTGCTTTCCACAGGGCAAGGATTGTTATTACTGATAAGAGTCCAGCCAAATAGCGAGCAATCCCCTTCACCCTTTCCTTCTCCCAAATAAAATTGCCCCGAAGGCATAACCTTCGGGGCAAGAAGAGAGTCCAAAAGCCCTATAAAAAGCTAAGGACCCTCCGGCTGACCTTCTCCCATCCGGACTATACCGTCGGCTCCGGCTTAGCGGCCCATAGGGCCGTTGGACCGGATCAACCCAAGGAATCCCCTTGGGCTCGCGGGCTCGACACCTTTAAACGGACCGGCAGGGCCAAGCCGGTCCAGGTGTCCTACCGCCGGTCGGGAATTTCACCCTGCCCCGAAGGTCAAGCCGTTCCAGTAAGAAGGATTATAAAGGCGAAGGCCAATCTTGTCAAAATTAGCTTAGATCATGTCCTCAAGTAGAGCAACTGCTCACAGTTGCCCAACTGTAAACCTGCCACGACCAAAAACGGGAGTGGGTAAAATGGGAGACATGCCTTACAATTCCGGGCTACACCCCAAGCGCAGTTCGTGGTTGACAAAGCCTGATGTGGTTGTATAATATCAAATGGAAAGCTTCTCCTGGCAGAAGCTTAGCCCAATAAGCTGGAGGTATAAGCTATGGATAAGCTTACCGGGACCGATACCCTTAAGAGGGGCCTGGCTCAAATGCTCAAAGGCGGGGTGATAATGGACGTTGTTACCCCAGAACAAGCAAAGATAGCTGAGGATGCAGGCGCTTGCGCTGTAATGGCCTTGGAAAGGGTTCCTGCTGATATACGGGCTCATGGCGGGGTTGCGCGCATGGCCGATCCCGAACATATCCTTAAGATAATGGACGCTGTAACCATACCTGTAATGGCCAAGTGCAGAATTGGTCACTTCGTGGAAGCTCAAATTTTGGAAGCGCTTGGGGTTGATTTCATAGACGAAAGCGAAGTCCTCACCCCAGCTGATGAAGAACATCACATAGATAAGCGCAAGTTTAAAGTTCCATTTGTCTGCGGCTGCCGCAACCTCGGAGAAGCCCTGCGCCGCATAGCTGAGGGCGCAGCTATGATACGGACTAAAGGGGAGGCCGGAACCGGAAACGTAGTAGAAGCAGTCCGCCATATGCGAGCAGTTTGGGATGAAATCCGCCGCCTTCAGAACATGCCCGAAGAGGAACTGATGGCGGCAGCCAAGCAGATGGGAGCACCTTATGAGTTAGTGAAAGAAGTGGCACGCTTGGGAAGGCTCCCAGTGGTTAACTTTGCTGCCGGCGGCATCGCTACCCCAGCCGATGCTGCCCTTATGATGCAACTTGGGGCCGATGGTGTATTCGTGGGGAGCGGAATCTTTAAGTCTGAAAACCCGCCTAAGAGGGCAAGGGCCATCGTGGAAGCCGTAACCCACTACAACGATCCCGATATCCTGGCTCGTATTTCCCGGAACTTGGGCGAACCCATGCCGGGAATTATCATAAGCGCTATCCCAGCCGAGCAGAGGATGGCCCAACGGGGGTGGTAAGATGCCTCGCAGAAGCTATAAGTTCAAGATAGGAGTTCTTGCCCTGCAAGGGGACTTCCGTGAACACATTGAAATGCTCCAATCCCTCGGGGTGGAAACGGTGGAAGTTCGCTTGCCCCACCACCTTGACGGGCTTGACGGGATAATCATCCCGGGTGGGGAAAGCACCTCTATAGGGCGAATTGGGGAAAGGTATGGACTTTTGGAACCCTTGCGTGAATGGGCACTCCAAGGCAAGGCAATGTGGGGAACATGCGCCGGAATGATACTTATGGCTAAAGATGTAGGGATGGACCAGCCTATCTTGGGGGTCATGGATATAACAGTAGTGCGTAACGCCTTTGGCCGGCAGAAAGACTCATTTGAAGTGGACCTTGAAATCCCTGCCTTGGATGCCATAAGCACACGCCGAGAAAAAGGGAAGCCATTCCATGCAATCTTCATCCGAGCACCTGCAATTAGTTCGGTAGGGCCTGGAGTTGAAATCCTGGCTACTTTGGATGATGGCACCATAGTGGCGGCACAGCAGGGCCACATGTTGGCCACTGCTTTCCACCCCGAACTTACAAACGATACCCGTTTCCACCGATATTTCCTGGAGGTAGTGCGTAAAACCCGGTGATAAGGCCATTAAACTCTCCATCGGATTTATGGTTAGTTAGAAGCCTTAAGGAGAAAGGGAAGGGGTTCGGTTTAGTTCCGGACAATTCTGGAGTTTGGCAACGGGTTTTCTTATCCCTCATTTTCTTCCCTTTAGCAGAGGAAAATCTCGCCACTTATGTGCTCTTAGGAGAAGAGAAAGGTTTTGTACAGACTCGCAAAAGCTACGGGCGGGAAGGAGTTGAAGTAATATACCTTGCGCCGGCACCATGCTATGCCCCTGTTGGGGAACCATTGCTGAATTACGCTTGCTGGCGCCTTGGAACCTTCGGGGTTAAAAAGCTCTTCGTTGATGTTCCCGAAGGAGAGGATGGTTTCTTCCGCCACGCAGGCTTTTCCGTCTATGCCCGTGAATTCCTTTACCTGATAGACTCTTTGCCCGAAGGCCTTCCGGAACCGGGCAATTGGCAACCTTTAAGCCGAGGAGATCGCTTGGCTCAAGCTAAAGCCTACCAAAGCCTAACCCCAACACCGGTTCGCCAGATAGAAGGCGGCCTTGGTACAAAAAAGCTCGGCTTTCCACACACACTCATGGTTGAACAGAAGGAGATGGTGCTTAAAGAAGGTGGAACCCCAATAGCTTTCTTGAGCGCCTGGAAGGAAGGAGGAAGTAGCTGGGTGAGACTCCTTCTCCAACCAGGCCTCGAAGCTCAAAGCACAAGAATTGTAGGGATGGCTTTGGCCTGGGCCAAAGCCAATTTCCCCCCACCCTTCGCCTTTAGGGTGAGAAGCTACGAGGGGGCATTAGCCAAAGGCCTTGAAGAATGGGGTTTTCCCCCTCAAAAAAGCCTTTCCATCATGGTTAGGAACATCCTGGCCATGGAAAAAGTAATCTTAAAGCAAATCCCTGCAATCTCTTAAGGAGGTGATAGTGAATGATGATGGAGCATGCTGAAGAAATCACTGAACTCAAAGTAAGGCCAATTGAAATAAGGGATGACTTGGATGCCCTGTTAGCGGTCCTCCCTCCTCACATTGAGGAAACCCTTAGGCGCATAAACCGTGGAAGCGAGCTTCTGGAGGTAGTGATGGACTTGGGAAGGCCTCCGGAGGCACGCTTCGTCAAAGGCGAAGTTATCCTAAGCGAAAAAGAGGTAACTCAAGAAGACATTGATTACGTAGTATCAAGGATAAGCGAGTTCGGTGAGGATAACAGGGCTGGTATAGAGCGGACCTTGCACCGAATTTCAGCCATAAGGAACAGGAAAGGCCGAATTGTCGGGCTTACCTGCCGAGTTGGGAGGGCCGTTTACGGCACAGTTGACATCATAAGGGACATCGTGGAATCGGGTAAGAGCATACTGCTCCTGGGGAGGCCAGGAGTGGGTAAAACCACCATGCTTCGGGAAGTGGCCCGAATCTTAGCCGAAAAGAAGAGGGTGGTAATCGTAGACACTTCCAACGAAATCGGTGGCGATGGAGACATACCTCACCCCGCTATAGGAAGGGCCCGACGGATGCAAGTCCCAACTCCTGCACTCCAACACGAAGTGATGATTGAAGCCGTGGAAAACCACATGCCCGAAGTCATAATCATAGACGAAATCGGTAGGGAACTGGAAGCCCAAGCCGCCCGAACCATAGCTGAAAGAGGTGTCCAGCTTATAGCCACCGCGCACGGCGAAACCCTGGATAACCTGATGATGAACCCCACCTTAGCCGACCTTGTGGGAGGAATTGAAAGCGTAACCCTTTCTGATGAGGAAGCCAAAAGGCGAGGCACCCAGAAAACTGTACTGGAGCGTAGAGCTCCTCCTACGTTTGACGTCGTGATAGAGATAAAGGATTGGAACCGCTTAGCCATCCATCACGATGTAGCTGCGGCAGTGGATGCTATCCTAAGGGGCAACCCAATCCCAGCTGAAATCCGCTACCGAACAGAAGATGGTAGGGTTTTCCGAGAGAAAGCCACCTTCCCACCGCCTTCCTTAGAGAGGGCGCCTTTTCTTCCGAGGGTTCCACAGCACGGGGAAAAAGCGGCCATAAAGGGTTACCTCTACGGCTTAGGGGAAAATAAGGTCAGACAAGCAGCCCGCAAGCTCCAGGTCCCCTTCATAGTCGTCAAAGACTTAAACCAGAGCGATGTGTTCCTTACCCTCAAAAGCTTCTACCGGAAACGCCTCCAACCCATAGTGGAGGCAGAAAGGAGAGGCATTCCAGTATATGTCCTGCGCTCCAACACCGTAGCCCAGATAGAAGAATGCCTGGCCGATATATTTGAGCTTGGGCAAAGCGGGGCCGACCCCCTCGCTGCAGCCATGAGGGAAGCGGAGGAAGCGATAAAAAAAGTGCTTAGTGGGGTCCCGATGGTGGAGTTAAGCCCTCAAAGTGCCCCCATCCGCCGCCAGCAACACCTTCTGGCAGCCCAATTTAACCTCTCTTCCTACAGCGTGGGCAAAGAACCTTACCGCAGGGTTAGGATTTACAGGGAAGAGTAGGGTGTATACCTCGTAGGGCAACTCGCCCCCTCTTTTGATTTTGTGGGTGTACACCCCCACGACCCCCGGGATGGGGCTCTGTCCCCTCCACCTCCAGTTTAACAGAGGTCGGCTAAGGCCTACCTCTGGCCGAAGGCCAAAAA
>CAYOIS010000022.1:0-6855 GCA_964404055.1 uncultured Anaerolineae bacterium
TTCGGCAGCTTGACTGAAGCATAGCGATTGGTTAAAATGTTCATAGAATCCCTCTCAGGAGGTTGGCTATGGCTAATGCTGTCATTGTTGTGGATATGCAAAGGGGCTTCCTTGAAGAAGGTTTCCCCCTCTACTGTGGGCCTGAGGCACGCAAGATAATCCCGGCCGTACGGAAACTTCTGGAGGAAGAGCTGGCAAAAGGCTCATACCTCTTCTTCACCGCAGACTCCCACGACCCAGATGACAAGGAATTCCAAATGTTCCCGCCCCATTGCGTGAAGGGCACGCCGGAAGTGGAAATCATCCCCGAGCTCAAAGAATTTGTAGAGAAAGGCACCATAATCCCCAAGCGGCGTTATAGCGGCTTTTTTGATACCGATTTAGATGAGCGCTTGAAAGCCTTAAAGCCCGAAAAGCTCATAATCTGCGGGGTTTGCACCGATATATGCGTCATGCACACTGTGGCCGATGCCCGAAACCGCGATTATCCGGTGGAAGTTCCCAAGGATTGTGTTGCCAGCTTTGACCCTGAGGCCCACGCTTTTGCCCTCAAGCATATGGAAAAGGTCCTTGGAGCCAAAATCATATAGCTCGGAGGCTTGAAATGAAGGATCTCCCCTTTTCCCACCCCATCCTCTCCGGCGAAACCGCCGATGTTTATTTCCTTCGGACTAAAGCTATCCTTGAAGCTGAGGGGCTAAACCCGGTCGTAACTATGGAAATTTTCCCCAACAAGCCTGGGGTATTGTGCGGGATGAAGGAAGTTCTAGAGCTATTGTCCATCGTGCTTCCGGAAGATGCCGAGGTGTGGGCTTTGGATGAAGGGGAAGAAATGGCCGCCAAAGAGGTGGTCCTGAGGATAATAGCCCCTTACCTGAGCTTCGGGATATATGAGACGGCGATTCTGGGCATCTTGGCCCACGAAAGCGGCTGGGCTACCGCTGCCAGGGAGTGCGTTAAAGCTGCTGGAAATATACCAGTGATAAGCTTCGGGGCTCGCCATGTCCACCCTGAAGTAGCGGCGAGGATGGAATATGCCGCCATAGTAGGAGGATGTGCAGGGTGCGCTACTACTGCTGGAGCTAAGCTGGCCGGGATAAAGCCTTCTGGCACAATCCCCCATGCCATGATTCTCATATTCAACGATACCGTTAGGGCTGTGGAGGCCTTTGACCGCCACATGCCCCCTGAGCTCCCACGCATAGCTTTGGTTGACACTTTCAAAGATGAGGCCGAGGAAAGCATAAGGGTAGCGCAAGCCTTGGGGAGGAAGCTCTGGGGAGTTCGCCTTGATACTCCCCCCGAACGAGGGAGAGTTACCCCAGATTTGGTAAAAGAAGTAAGAGCTAGGCTTGACCAAGCTGGCTTTACCTGGGTTAAGATAGTTGTAAGTGGAGGCATAGATGCAGAACGCATCCGCCTCTTCCGAGAAACAGGCGCTCCAGTGGATGCTTTCGGTGTGGGGAGCGCTATAAGCGGTGCTCCCCCCATAGATTTCACCGCTGACATCAAAGAAGTTGAAGGAGAACCGCGGGCTAAAAGGGGGCGCATCCCCGGCCGCACACATAACCCCAGACTCAAGAAAGTGGACCTTAAGAAACTAAAGCGAGGTAAAGAGAATGGAATATGAAGCTGTCATAGGGATGGAAGTCCACGTTCAACTCCTCACCAAATCCAAAATGTTCTGCTCTTGCAGCGCCGAAACCTTCGGAGCCGAACCTAACACCTTGGTTTGCCCTGTATGCCTTGGAATGCCTGGGACACTGCCGGTCATAAACCGCAAAGCAGTAGAGTACACCATAATGACTGGCCTTGCCCTCAATTGTCAAATCGCCGAATTTGCCAAGTTTGACCGCAAGAATTACTTCTACCCCGACCTTCCCAAAGGCTACCAGATTTCACAATATGACCTCCCACTCTGCTTCAATGGCTGGCTGGATATAGAAGTGGACGGGCAAATTCGCCGCATCAGGATCCGAAGGGTTCATCTAGAGGAAGATACTGCTAAGCTCTTCCACTTTGGCGACTACACCCTCATAGATTTCAACCGAGCTGGCGTGCCTCTCATGGAAATCGTGAGCGAGCCAGACATCCGCTCGCCCGAAGAGGCAAGGCAATACCTCATAAAGCTCCGCACAATACTTCGCTACCTCGGAGTCTCCACAGCTGATATGGAAAAAGGGGCCATGCGCTGTGAGGCCAACGTCTCCTTGAGGCCAAAGGGTTCATCTGAGCTCGGAACCAGGGTGGAAATCAAGAACATAAACTCCTTCCGGTTCGTAAAGCAAGCCTTGGAATACGAGATTGAAAGGCAGAAAAGGCTTTTGGAGCAGGGGAAGAAAGTGGAACAGATAACAGTAGGGTGGGATGAAGAGAAGGGAACCACGGTAATCCAGCGGACCAAAGAATATGCCCACGATTATCGCTACTTCCCCGAGCCAGACCTACCACCTTTGGTTATAAGTAAGGAGTGGGTTGAGAGGATAAAGGCCTCCCTTCCAGAGCTCCCTGACGCCAAGAGTGAACGCTTCCAAAGCCAATATGGCCTTTCCCTTGCCGAAGCCCGCACCATTACTGTTGAGAAAGAAGCCGCCGATTTCTTTGAAGCCTGCGTTTCCCTCTACCCTAATCCCCGCAAGCTCTTCCATTGGATAACCGGGGAAATCTTCCGGCTATTGGGAGAGACAGGCACCACTTTTGAGTCCCTCAAGTTCTCCCCTGAAAGCTTCATCAAGCTCATAAACTTGGTGGATAAAGGAACCATAAACCAGAACACGGCCAAATCCATCTTGCGGGAAATGTTCAACACCGGAGAGGACCCGGAGAAGATAGTGGAGAAAAAGGGCCTTGCCCTTATTGCTGACGAAGCTGCCCTTATCAAAGTGATAGAGGAAGTCATTGAGGCGAACCCCGATGCTTTGGAAAGGTACCTTGGCGGCAAGGAATCAACCTTTGGCTTCTTCATGGGCCAGGTGATGAAAGCGACCGGCGGGAGAGCAGACCCCAACCTCGCTTCTAAGCTTTTGAGGGAGAAATTGGCCCAGTTAAAAAACCGTTAGGAGGCAAAAATGGGCTTAAAGGAGCAAATTGACCAAGAGTTGAAAGAGGCTATTAAGGCCAAGGCTGAGAGGAAGCTTTCAGCCCTGAGGTTGCTCAAGACCGCTATCCGCAGGGCAGAAGTAGAAAAGATGCGGGAGTTATCCGAAGAAGAAATATTAGCCATTATTGCTGATGAGGCCAAGAAGCGGCGCGAAGCGATTGAGCAATTTTCCCAAGGCGGTAGGGAAGACCTGGCCCTTCAAGAGAAAGAAGAGCTCGCTATTTTGGAAGCTTATCTACCTAAGCCTCTTTCCAGGGAGGAGATAGAAGAAATGGCTCGCCAGGCCATAAAAGAAGTGGGGGCCACAAGCCCACGCCAGATGGGTCAAGTTATGAAAATACTCATGCCGAGGGTCAAAGGGCGGGCCGATGGAGCATTGGTGAGCAAAATAGTGCAAGAGCTGCTGGCTGGCCTTTAAAATTATGGAAAGCAAATCGCCCTGGTCGGAAGTAATAAGAAGGATTGGGCTTGTTTTCTCCTTTTCTCTGCTCGCTTTACTAATCACCTTAACCCTCATTTGGGAACCCGGAGCCAGCAGGGTAAACTTAAAAGAAGGCGATGTCAGCCCTTACGATGTACGTTCCCCACGGAAAATATCTTACGTAAGCGAGGTCTTGACCGAGAGGGCTAAGGCTCAGGCGGCTGCCTCCGTTGGGGAAATCTATGACCCACCTGACCCCTACGTTGCCCGGAGGCAATTGGCCAAGGCTTCAGCTGTCCTCAATTTTATAGAAGCCGTCCGCTCAGACCCATATGGCTCTTTGGATGAGAAGAGGCTTTGGCTTAAGGCAATGGAAGGAATTACTGTTACTGGGGAGGTGATTTCGGCACTCCTTTCCTTGCCAGAAAGCCGCTGGGGTGTAATCTCTAGGGAAGTGCTTTCGGTGTTGGAAAGAGCTATGCGGAACGAGATAAGGGAAAGCCGGCTTCCCGAAGTCAGGCGAGCTATTCCAGCTATGGTCAGTTGGGAGCTGGACGAGGAGGAAGTAAAAGTGGTAACCAGCTTGGCTGGGAACCTCATTTCTCCTAATTCTTTCTTCAACCCCGAGAAAACTGAGGAAGCTAAGAGGCTTGCCCAGGAATCTGTGAACCCCGTCGTTCGCTCTCTGGAGAAAGGGGAGGTGATAGTCAGGGCTGGGGACGTAGTGGGGCCTTTGGAGGTTGAAGCCATTGAAGCCCTCGGGCTCAACAAAAATCCCTTCGACCCCTACAGGCTCACGGGAGCTGTGGCTTTAGCCAGCACTGTAACCTTGGGTTTTGCCCTTTACCTTCCGCGTTTCCAGCCATACTTCTTGCTTATCTTTGCCTTTTTCCTGGCTTTAGCCAGGCTCATGGTCTCCGGCCAAAGCTTTATCCCTTACCTTTTTCCCATCGCCTCTTGTGGAGCTCTCCTCTCATTAAGCGCTGGGAAGGAGGTTGCTTTAGTCGGAACCTTGGCTCTAACAATCCTTTCCGGCTACATGGCGGGTGGCTCTTTAGAGCTTGTAGCTTATTGGTTAGCAAGCGCCTCTTTCTTCCTGCTGGCTTTGGGTAGGGGTGATAAAATCAACTTTTACCTCAAGGCCGGTTTAATTTCGGCCTTGGGGGGCTTAGGGGTAATTTTAGCTTTCCGCTTGCCCTGGAGCAATTTAAACCCGTTGGAAATCGCTTTCGCTGCGGGAGTTTCAGTCCTAAATGGTCTTATCTCCGTAATCCTCACCCTTGGAGCCTCTTTCATCTTGGGAAGCCTTTTAGGGTTTGTCACGCCCTTGCACCTGGTGGAACTTTCTCGCCCTACTCACCCTCTTCTCCAGCTTCTCCTCCTCAAAGCTCCTGGAACTTACCATCACAGCCTACTTGTGGCCAGCATAGCAGAGCAAGCCGCGGAGCGTATCGGAGCTAATGCCCTTTTGACCAGGGTTGGGGCTTACTTCCACGACATAGGCAAAAGCCTCCATCCCTACTTCTTCGCTGAAAACCAATTGGGAGGACTGAATGCTCATCGTTCCCTTGACCCCCGCACCAGTGCGCGCATTATTATAAGCCACGTGAAGGATGGGCTTGACCTGGCTAAAAAATACCGCCTCCCCAGGCAAATCCAGGAATTTATTGCTCAGCACCATGGCACGGATATAACCCCATACTTCTACCATGAGGAGTGCAAGCTCAAGAACGGAGCAGTAGAAGACGATTCCTGTTTCCGCTATCCAGGGCCTCGTCCCCAAACCAAAGAGACGGCAATCGTAATGCTGGCTGATTCGTGCGAGGCAGCAGTGAGGGCTGCCAAACCTTCTTCACCTGAGGAAATTGAGAAGATTGTGAGGAAAATCGTGAAGGAAAAGCTGGAAAGGGGAGAGCTGGATGAAAGTGGCCTTACCTTGAAGGAGCTTGAGGAAATCCGCAAGGCGTTTGTTGCGGCCCTGCAAGGGGTATTCCATCCCCGCATTCAATATCCGGAGGTAGAAGAAAGTGGCCAGGATTGAAGTAATCAGTGGGGAAGTCCCGCCGCCTTTGAAGAAAAAGGATTTGAAGATTTTGGCTAAAGCTGCGGCTTTTATCCTCAATCAGGAAGGCAGGAAAAGAGGCAAGCTAACAATCGTAGTGACCGGGGATGAGGAGATAGCGCGCTTAAATGCCCGCTTTAAGGGTTTAGAAAGCCCGACCGATGTCCTGGCCTTTTATTCAGGGGAAGGGAGTGGCTTTGTCTCCGCTCCTGAGGCCAAGGATTACCTTGGGGATGTAGTCATCTCCTGGCAAAGAGCTGAAGAGCAAGCTAGGGATTTGGGCCATTCCCTGCTTGAGGAGCTTATAATCCTTACAATCCATGGCGTGCTTCACCTCCTTGGTTACCAGGATGAGGAGGAAAAGGAGCGGGAGAGGATGTGGGCCAGGCAAGAGGAATTAAAGCAAATCTTTCTGGCAGGGGAAAAGCCATGAGCGAGCTTATATTCGGGACAGCCGGGGTGCCTTTGAGCACACCAAAGCCCCCTTCCAGCGAGAAGGGGATTAAGAGGATAAAGGAGCTTGGATTGGGGTGCATGGAGTTAGAGTTTGTCCAGAGAGTGAGCATGGGAGAAGAGACAGCGCGAGCGGTTAAAGAAACCGCTTCTTCCCTTGGAGTTATTTTGAGCGTCCATGCCCCATATTACATAAACTTGAACTCCCCGGAGAAAGAGAAACTTGAGGCCAGCAAGAGCCGGCTCTTAGCTGCGGCCAGGGTTGGGTGGCTGTGCGGCGCCCGAAATATCGTCTTCCATCCGGCTTTCTACCACGGCAATGACCCCAAAGAGGTTGCGAAAAGGGTGCGGGACCAAATCCTGGAGCTTGTGGAAATTCTTAGGGCGGAAGGGGTGGAAGTTGTGCTTCGCCCCGAGACCACGGGCAAGCCTTCCCAGTTCGGCTCTTTGGAAGAGATAATCGCTCTGAGCAAAGAGATACCGAATGTTGCCCCTTGCGTGGATTTTGCCCACCTCCACGCCCGTTCCGGTGGCAAACTCAATTCCTACGAAGAATTCACTTCAATCCTGAAGCTCATAAAGGACGAACTTGGCCCTGAAGCCTTGGCCGATATGCACATCCACGTCTCAGGCATAGAGTACACCAAGCAAGGGGAAAGGGAGCACCTGAACCTCGTAGAGTCAGACCTGCGGTACGAGGAATTGCTCCGAGCCCTCCTGGACTACGGGGTTAAAGGCCTCGTTATCTGCGAAAGCCCCAACCTGGAAGAGGATGCCCTTTTACTGCAAAGAACTTGGGAACGCCTTCGTCAGGCCTAA